>JBDHZQ010000005.1:0-48040 GCA_039811945.1 Propionibacteriaceae bacterium | reverse complement strand
GCGAGCACAAGGTCGACGGATTCCGGTTCGACCTCATGGGCTTTCATTCCCGGCAGACGATGGAGCGGGTGCGGTCAGCCCTCGACACCTTGACCGTCGAGCGCGACGGGATCGACGGGCGTCAGGTATCGATGTACGGCGAGGGCTGGGACTTCGGCGAGGTCGCCGGCGATCGGCTGTTTGTGCAGGCCGCACAGGGGAGGTTGGCGGGTACGGGGATCGCCACTTTCACCGACCGTCTGCGCGACGCGGTGCGGGGGGGAGGCGCTTTCGACCCCGACCCGCGGCGGCAAGGGTTCGGCTCGGGGGCGGGAACGCGAGACAACGGGGTACGGCTGGCGAACAGCCTCGGAGACGACACCGATCTGCTGCAGCTCGGCTTGGCTGCGAACCTGCGCGCCTTCACCATGGTCGACCATCGCGGGCAGCGGGTCTCCGGAGTCGACGTGCCGTACCGCGGGATTCCCGCCGCCTACGCCGAGGAACCCGACGAGGTCCTCAGCTACGTCGACGCCCACGACAACGAGACTCTCTGGGACGCCTTGACGATGAAGCTGGACCCGGCGTTGCCGATGGCAGAGCGGGTACGGCACAACACCTTGGCGCTCGCGTGCGCGACTTTGGCGCAGACGGCGGTCATGTGGCATGCGGGCTCTGACCTCCTCCGGTCGAAGTCGCTCGACCGCAACTCCTACAACTCCGGCGACTGGTTCAACCGCCTCGACTGGACCGGTCACGACAACGGCTTCGGACGGGGATTGCCGACAGCGAGTGAGAACGGGCACGTGTGGCGGCTGCTTCGACGATTCCTCGGCCGACCTGAGTTCAAACCGGCAGCCGAGCACGTACGGGAGGCGGCCGCGGCCGCGCATGATCTGCTCCGACTGCGCAACTCGACCCGCTTGTACCGGCTGGGGTCGGCCGAACGGATCAGGTCGATGGTCGCGTTCCCCGTCGCGGGGACCGGCGATGCCGTACCCGGATGCGTCGCCTACCTCGTCGACGACCCGGGCCCCGACGCCGTCTGCCCGCACTGGCGGTCGGTATTGACGATCTTCAACGGCACGCCCGAGACGGTCGCGCAGCGGATGCCGGGACTGGGCGGTGACTGGCAGCTGTCGCCGGTGCAGCAATCCGGATCCGATCTGGTGGTGCGCTCCTCGCACTGCATGACTGGCGACGGGTTGACGTTCGTCGTACCCGCCCGCACGGTCGCAGCATTCGTGCGCCCGTGGTGACCTGCTAGCCCGCGATGTCGTAGGCCGCCAGCCGCTTGCGATCGGCCCTGGAACTCGACGCCTGCAGCGCCAGCAATTCGGAGTAGATCCCGCCCGAGGTCGCCAATTCCTCGGGTGTTCCGATCTCGTCGACTCGACCGTTCTTCAGCGTGACGATCCGGTCGACCGACGAGATCGTCGACAGCCGGTGGGCGATGATCAGCGTCGTGCGGCCGTGCATGAGCTCCTCCAAGCCCTGTTGGACCTGCCGCTCCGCCTTGGAGTCGAGTGAGCTGGTCGCCTCGTCGAGCACGAGGATCGGTGCGTCCTTGACCATCGCCCGGGCGACCGCGATCCGCTGCTTCTGGCCCCCGGACAGTTTCAATCCCCGCTCGCCGATCTGCGTCTCGTACCTGTCCGGCTGCGCGTCGATGAACGACGCCGCGTTCGCCCGCCGAGCTGCGACCTCCAACGCAGGCAGCGGGGTCGTCGGATCGGCGTAGGCGATGTTCTCCCTGATCGTGCCAGAGAACAAGGACGGGTCTTGGAAGACGACTCCGATCCGGTCCCGAACCTGTCCCAGATCCACGTCGGCGAGATCGACCCCGTCGACACGGATGGTGCCCGAGGCCGGTCGATACAGCCGCAGGAGCAGGCTGACCAGGGTCGTCTTGCCGCCACCCGATTCGCCGACGAAGGCGATCCGCTCGCCGTGCGCGATGTCGAACGAGACGTCGTGAAGCACGTCGGGGCCGTCGTCGTAGGAGAAGTCGACGTCCTCGAACGACACCGCGGGCGCTGCGGGTACGGCTGGCCAGTCCGGTTTCGGAACCGGCAGTTCCGTCGATTCGACCGGTTCGGCCATCACCGAGAAGTAGTCACGGCTGCCGGCGATGGCACGCTGGGCGTTGTCGACGAAGAAGCTCATGTTCGCGACAGGCATCCGCGCCATCGTGACGATCTGGATCAGCAACACCATGGTGCCGACGCTGAAGGAACCGTCGGCCGTACGGAAGAAGACCACCAGGTAGATCCCGAAGAACATCACGTTGAGCGCAACGCGACGCGCGACGTCCATGCGATGCCAGTAGGCCGATTGTTCCCGAGTGACGCCGACCGTGGCGTCGTACCGAGCCCTGAACGACGCCAACTCGCGCACCTCGGACACGAAACTCTTGACGACCCGAATCTGGGCCACTGCCTCGGCGAACCGGCCGTTCGCCACGTCGACCTCGGCGTTCTTCTGCTTCTCGAGCCGCTGCCACCTGCGGGAGGTGATCGTGGTCAGCCAGGTGAAGACCGGGTACATCGCCACGACCAGGAGGGCGATCGGCAAGGAGTAGTAGCCGAGGATCACGATGGAGGCGATCAACTGCAGCAACATCGGGAACAGGTTGTTCGCGAAGAAGTTGAAGAACTGGGTGATCTCGCCGATCGTGCGCGACAGGCGCCCGATGACCGTGCCGGTCAGTTCGTTGTCGAAGTAGCGCTGTGGCAAGCGCAGCAGCTTGGCGAAGTAGCGCCCCGACAGCAGCGCCCGGAGCCTCGAGGCCATGACGTCGCCCAGATAGCCCGCCACGTTGCTGATCACACTTGCGCCGGCCTCGACTGCGAGCAACCCCACAGCGAGCCAGACGAGCGGGGTCACGTCGCGCGGTGCCCCGCCAGCCATCGCGACCAACTCGTCGGTGGCCGCCTTGAGCAGGAACGGGCTCACCAGTCCGGCGGCGGCGACGAGAACGGAGCAGGCGACGATGGCGAGGTAGTACGGCCACAGCTGTCTCGCGGATGTCAGCACCTGCACGATGCTTCGCATGAACCCTCCTCGACTCGGTCGCCCACGCTAGTGGCACCGACCGACAGTTCTCGCCACGGTCGACGGCTGTCAGGATGGCGACGTGGATCTCGCACTGCTCGTCAAAGCGTTGGGCGCCTTCTTCGCGATCATGAATCCGTTCGTCGCCTTGCCGATGTTTCTCGCGCTGACCAGCTTCTACGACGCCTCACGGCAGCGTCGTACGGCTGTCCGCGTGGTGCTCTACTGCCTCGTGATGGCGGCCGTGATCATGGTCGGTGGGTCGGCCATCCTCGGCTTCTTCGGCATCAGCGCCGACGACTTCAGGGTCGCCGGCGGCATCGTCCTGATGATGATCGCGCTCGGGATGCTGAACGGGACCACGGCTGCGCACACAGGGTCCGAAGCCGAGCAACAGCACCAAGCCCAGCAAGCAGCCCAGTCCGACGTGTCGTTCTATCCGTTGACGTTCCCCATGATGTTGGGGCCGGGCACCATCACGACGATCGTCGTCTTCACCGGCCAGGCCCGCGGAGTCGGGGGGTTCGGCAGTGTCGCGCTCGCGATCGTGACGGTCTTGGCCCTGTTGTTCGGGGTGCTGTGGTTCGCACCTGCCGGACGCCTGCGTCACTCGTGGTGGGCAGTCACGGCGCGGCGGGAACCGGGTCGTCGGTTTGGCCTTCCTCGCTCGATCAGGATTCGCGCAGTGCGGTGATCCGCGAGACGGCCTCCGGGTAGGCGGCGACCAGGTCGCCGAATTCGATCCGGGCGGGAAGGTCGCTCGCGTCCTGGTGTTCGAGGAGGTATCGGACCGCTGCCGACGCTGTCGCAGGATCGTCGGTCAGTTCCCCGTCGGACACGTCCGTCGCGTCTGACAACACGAGGACCACCGACGTCGACTCGTCGTGGGATGCTGCCCTGACCAGGTACTCACCGTCGCCCATGGCCTCGATCGCGAATGGTGTTGTGTCCACTGCTCTTCCTTCCCATAGTCCTCTCTCGCAGTAACCATGGGCGAGGGCAGAAACGTCCCGACGGGTTGTCGACGCAGGGCCATACTCGTTTCGGCGGAGAGGAAGAGGGACGACCGTGAGGATGAGGTGGTGGACGGTCTTGGCCGCCGCGGGAGTGGGGGGTCTGACGTACCTCGGAATCAACCTCTGTCGCGAGGTGGCCACAGCGTTGGGTGGCACGCCCACCGGCGATCGGCTGCGCCGCATGCAGTCCTCCCCGAGATGGCACGATCACGGCTTCGTGAACTCCCAGCCGGCGCCACCACCCAATCCTGACGTCGACCAATGGGACGCGTTGTCGCGGAGCCTGCGGGATCGGGCCGCTACCAAGCCGACCGGTCCCATACCTGTCGTGCGGCACCTCGGACCGCAGGGGCGGGTGGAGGGCGCGCCAGTCGTCACGTGGTACGGCCACGCGTCCTGCCTGGTCGAACTCGACGGCATCCGGCTGTTGATGGATCCGGTCTGGAGCGACCGATGCTCGCCGTCTCAACTGATCGGCCCGAAACGGCTGCACCCGACCCCCGTCGCCTTGGCCGATCTGGGGCCGATCGACGCTGTCGTGATCTCCCACGACCACTACGACCACCTCGACGAGGCGACCTGCGCGATCCTGGGGGAGACCACGACGTGCAGGTTCGTCGTACCTCTCGGGATCGGAGCCCACCTTGAGGCCTGGGGCATCGAGCCCGGCCGCATCACCGAGCTCGACTGGGACGAATCCGTCGTCGTGGGGACGGTCACGTTGACGTGCGTGGAGGCCCAGCACTTCTCGGGTCGGTGGTTGTCGTCTCGCAACACCACGCTGTGGTCGTCGTGGGTCGTGAAGGGGCCGTCAGGGTGCGTCTACTTCTCCGGAGACACGGGGTACTACGACGACTTCGCGGGGTTCGCTGCTCGGTACGGTCCGTTCGACATCGCGCTCTTGGCGATCGGGGCGTACGACCAAACCTGGCGGTACGTGCACCTCGACCCCGAAGAGGCGGTCGCCGCGGCGCTCGAGATGGGCTCGCCGTTGGTGATGCCGATCCACTGGGCGACCTTCGTGCTGGCCCCGCATCCGTGGGCCGAACCCGTCGAATGGTTGGTCTCGGCTGCGGCTCCGGCCGGAGTCAAGGTCGTCATCCCGCGCCCCGGAGAGCCCGTCGAGGTCGCTCATCCGCCCGATCTGGAGCCGTGGTGGCGACCCTTGGCGATCGCCCCGACACCGAAGCGGCGACCTCTGGTCGGTTAGCCGTCCGCCCCGGGGCCGGCACCCGTTGCCGCGACGAGCAGCAATCCGCCGACCATGCCCAGGTTCTTCAGGAACTGGATCTGGTTCTGCTTACGAGCTGCGGGATCGGCGTCTTTCCAGAAGGAATGTCCGGCGAGCGTGCTCGGAACCATGGCCCCTGCCGCCAGCAAAGCTCCCGCGCGGGGAAGGATGCCTGTGGCGACCGCAAGACCGCCGAGGGCAAGAGCAGCGCCGTTGGCACGTACGGCCAGGTCAGCGAACTCGTCCGGAATCCCGAAGTTCGTGGCGAGCTTGGTGCGGATCCCGGGTTGGTAGGCCCCTTGTGCCCCCATGATCACGAACGGAACTCCGATGGCGAGGCGGGCGACGGCGGACGACACGTTCATGAAGGACCCTCCTGACGAACCAGATGCACCCGGTGACCCTACCGCGCCGGCTCGTCGCGACGGCATCCGGCGACGTCGCCGTCGTTCCCGTCACGTTGCCGGCAGGTAGAAGGGAGATGATCTCGAGGGTAGAATGGCGCCTATGGGTTTGAACATCAAGAACCCGAGGGTGTACGAGCTCGCCCAGCAGGCTGCCGCAGTGACCGGTTCGACGATGACCGGGGTGATCGAGCAGGCGCTGGAGCAGTTCCTTCGCCAGCACGGCACCGATCCCGACGGGGCGCGCGTGTCGGCCAAGGTCGACATCGTCCGCGGGATCGTGGCCGAGTACGGGGCCGACCCGGGCGTCGGCGAGCGCGAGATCCGTACGGTCGAGGACCTGTACGACGACTCCGGTTTGCCCCGATGATCGTCGACTCGTCGGCGCTGATGTCAATCGTCACCGATGAACCCGGTGCGGACGCGGTCCTCCGCAAAGCAGCCGGGGGGCGGTGCCGCATGTCAGCGGCCACCTGGGTCGAGGTCGGCATCGTCGCCGACGCCCGGTCGACGCGCCACGGAGAGCGTCTCGACCGCATCGTCGAGACGCTCGCGATCGAGATCGTGCCGGTGTCCGTACGGCAGGCCGAGGTCGCGCGACTGGCCTACCGGAGATACGGGCGCGGGTCGGGTTCGCCGGCCAGGCTGAACTTCGGCGACTGCTTCGCCTATGCCCTGTCCGTCGTCGCGGGTGAGCCGTTGTTGTTCTGTGGCGACGACTTCACCCATACCGATGTCGCGCGCGCCTGACCAGCCGGGCACACAGTTCGACTCTGAATCCGCGCTGACCGGAAGCGCACACGGGGAATATGAGGACGTCCACTGGAGTTGAGTGAGGGTGACTCAACTTCGGGATTGAGCGTGCTAGGCTCACACCCGGTCTTGAGAACCCCAGACATACGAATCAGAACAAGACTCTCTCAATGGAGGAACCACTCATGGCTCGTGCAGTAGGTATCGACCTTGGCACTACAAACTCTGTCGTCGCCGTCCTCGAGGGCGGCGAGCCGACAGTCATTCCCAACGCGGAAGGCTCTCGCACGACCCCGTCGGTCGTCGCATTCGCCAAGGGCGGCGAAGTGCTGGTCGGCGAAGTCGCCAAGCGCCAGGCCGTCACCAATGTCGACCGGACCGTTCGCTCGGTCAAGCGCCACATGGGCACGAACTGGCACATCGAGATCGACGGCAAGGACTACAAGGCCCAGCAGATCAGCGCCTTCATCCTGCAGAAGCTGAAGCGGGACGCGGAGGCGTACTTGGGTGAGAGCGTGACCAACGCCGTCATCACGGTCCCGGCCTACTTCTCCGACGCCGAACGCCAGGCCACGAAGGAAGCCGGCGAGATCGCCGGCCTGACCGTCGACCGGATCATCAACGAGCCGACCGCTGCTGCGCTGGCGTACGGCCTGGACAAGGGTCACGAAGAGCAGACCGTGCTCGTCTTCGACCTCGGCGGTGGCACCTTCGACGTGTCGCTGCTGGAGATCTCCGACGGCGTCTTCGAGGTCAAGGCGACCAAGGGCGACAACCGCCTTGGCGGTGACGACTGGGACCAGCGGATCGTCGACTGGCTGGTCAAGGAATTCAAGAACGGCCACGGCATCGACCTGTCCAAGGACAAGATGGCTCGCCAGCGCCTCCAGGAGGCAGCCGAGCGCGCCAAGATCGAGCTCTCCAGCGCCCAGGAAACCCAGATCAACCTGCCGTACATCACGGCCGGCGCGGAGGGACCCCTCCACCTTGACACGAAGCTGACCCGCGCTGAGTTCCAGCGGATGACGCAGGACCTGCTCGACCGCTGCCGCTCCCCGTTCAACGCCGTCATCTCCGACGCCAAGACGAGCATCGACAAGATCGACCAGGTCATCCTGGTGGGCGGCTCCACCCGCATGCCGGCTGTCGTGGCTCTGGTCAAGGAGCTGTCCGGCAAGGACCCGCACAAGGGTGTCAACCCCGACGAGGTCGTCGCGCTCGGCGCGGCGCTTCAGGCGGGCGTGCTCAAGGGTGAGGTCAAGGATGTCCTGCTGCTCGACGTCACCCCGCTGAGCCTCGGCATCGAGACCAAGGGTGGCGTGATGACGAAGATCATCGAGCGCAACACGACGATCCCGACGAAGCGCTCCGAGGTCTTCACCACGGCCGAGGACAACCAGCCGTCGGTCATGATCCAGGTGTACCAGGGGGAGCGCGAATTCGCCCGCGACAACAAGTCGCTCGGCAACTTCGAACTCACCGGCCTGTTGCCCGCTCCGCGTAACGTCCCGCAGGTCGAGGTCACGTTCGACATCGATGCCAACGGCATCGTGCACGTCAACGCGAAGGATCTGACGACGGGCAAGGAGCAGTCGATGACCGTCACCGGTGGCTCGGCCCTGGCGAAGGAAGACATCGACCGGATGGTCAAGGACGCCGAGAAGTTCGCCGAGGAGGACCGCAAGCGACGCGAGACGGTCGAGATGCGCAACGACGCCGATGCGCTCGCGTTCCGTACGGAGAAGTTGCTCGGCGAGCACGCCGAAACCCTCACCGACGAGCAGAAGAAGCCCGTGGCCGATGCCTTGGCGACCTTGCAGGCTGCTCTCAAGGGAACCAACAACGACGACGAGGTTCGTACGGCCATGAACGACCTGAACGAGAAGGCTTCGGCCATGGGTCAGGCGGTCTACGCGGCGGCTCAGGCGCAGCAGGCGGCCGGTGGTGCCCCGGCCGAGGGCAGCTCCCAGCCGGCCGACGACGAGGTCGTGGACGCGGAGATCGTCGACGACGACAACGACAAGCGGAACTGACCCGCACGAGCGTTCCGTAGGGTGGGTGCCGGAGGTGTGAAACCTCCGGCACCTGCCGCGATTGAGGAGAGACATGACTGATCAGTTCGTGCCCGACGGTGAAGCGGTGGGCGAGGGCGTCGAATACTCCGAGCCCGACATCGAACAGGCGGCAGACCCGACTGCCGCGAATTTGGCGCAGCTCGTGGCGGAACGTACGTCCGACCTGCAGAGGCTGCAAGCCGAGTACGTCAACTACAAGCGGCGAGTGGATCGCGATCGCGACCTGGCCCGCCAGCGGGGGATCGAAGCCGTACTCGGCGACCTGTTGCCGGTGCTCGACGGCATCGAAGGCGCACGGGCCCACGACGAACTCGTCGGCGGTGCGAAGTTGATCGCCGACGACATCGCCAAGGTCGCCGCCAAGTACGGCCTCGAGGCGTACGGCTCGGTGGGCGACCCTTTCGATCCGCACGTGCACGACGCTTTGCTGCATGTGTCCGTACCCGGCTACGACGTCGAGTCTGTCGCCCAGGTCATCCAGCAGGGCTACAAGCTGAAGGACAAGGTGCTGCGACCCGCCCGGGTGGCTGTCGCCGACCCGTCCCCAGCAGGACCGGACCACTGACCACGTACCAGGCCCAGAGAGGAGGCGTCAGGTGAGCACCAAGGACTGGCTCGAGAAGGACTACTACAAGATCCTCGGCGTCTCCAAGGACGCATCGGCAGACGACATCAAGAAGGCGTTTCGCAAACTGGCCCGGGAGAACCATCCCGACCAGAACGCCGGCGACAAGGATGCCGAGAAGCGTTTCAAGGAGATCTCCGAGGCGAACTCGGTGCTGTCTGACACCGAGAAACGCAAGGAGTACGACGAGGCTCGCAGTCTGTTCGGCAGTGGCTTCCGGTTCCCCGGTAGCGGTGGCCAGCCCGGCCGGCCTGGGCAGGGGCCGGGCGTCAACTTCGAGGATCTCTTCCGCAACGCTGGTGGCGAGGGCGGGTTGGGGGACCTCTTCGGGAATCTGTTCAACAACGCCGGGGCGCAACAGGCGCCCAGACGTGGCGGTCGCGGTCCGCGCCGCGGATCCGACATCGAAGGCGAGGTCACGATCCCGTTCACCGAGGCGGTGCAGGGGGCGACGGTCGGTGTCCAGATGGTCTCCGACGATGCCTGTGAGGCGTGTCGCGGGACGGGGGCCAAGGCCGGTACCTCGCCCAAGGTGTGCCCGACGTGTCAGGGCTCGGGCATGCAATCGTCCCAGTCGGGCGGCTTTGCCTTCTCCGAGCCGTGTCGCGACTGCCGCGGGCGCGGCTTGGTGATCGACACCCCGTGCCCCGTCTGCGGCGGCACCGGACGCGGTCATTCGACCCGAACGATGCAGGTCCGCATCCCGGCGGGTGTGACCGACGGTCAGCGGATCCGGGTCAAGGGCAAGGGCAGCCCTGGGGAGAACGGTGGGGCGGCCGGCGACCTCTACGTCGTGGTCCACGTCACCCCGCACCCGGTGTTCGGTCGCAGTGGGGACTCGTTGACCGTGACCGTACCCATCACGTTCACCGAGGCCGCGCTCGGTGCCGAGATCGACGTGCCGACGCTGGAAGGCGGTTCGGTGAGGCTTCGCATCCCGCCGGGCACACCGAACGGCCGTACGTTCAGGGTCCGCGAGCGTGGCGTCGCCAGAGGGAGCGCCAAAGGCGACTTGCTCGTGACGGTCGAGGTGCAGGTGCCCAAGAACCTGTCGGATTCGGCCCGCGAGGCCCTGTCGGCGTACAAGGACGCCGTGGCCGAACCGAATCCGCGCGCGACCCTGGCCGGCTGACGTGGAACGCCTGCCGCAGCTCATGGACAAGGAACTCCCCTTGTTCCCGATCTCGGTTGCCGCGCAGCTGGCCTCGATGCATCCGCAGACGTTGCGTGCGTACGACCGGCTCGGTCTCGTCGTACCCACCCGCTCCCGCGGACGAGGCCGGCGCTACAGCCTGCGCGACGTGGCGCGCCTGCGCATGATCCAGTACCTCAGCCAGGAGGAAGGGGTCAACCTCAACGGGGTACGGCGCATCCTCGAGTTGGAGTCGACGATCGATTCCCTGGGCAGGAAGATCGAAGAGCTCACGACCGAGCTGCGGCGCGCCCAGGCGGCGCCGACCAACGCCCGGTTGTTCACGGCGTCGCCGGGTGGAGTTCAGGTGGGGCCGGTGGCCCGACGTCAGTCGACGCCGAGGGCGATCGAGCGCTGACCTGCGCTTCCTAGCTGGCGGTCGCGATGCCGACGCTCGAAACGTCGGGATCGACCGCGTAAGCCGACCCCGGGTCGTAGTCGGGTCCCATGTCTTCGTCGACGGGCATATTCGTGGTGTCGATCTCGACTTCGCTGCCCTGCCAGATGGAATCCGAGGGCGCGTCGAGCAGAATGTGCTGCTGGTCGGTCTCGGTCACGGCGGCCCCCTTCGACGTTCCAGCCACCGTAGCGCGCCCGGTCCGGTCGGGCTGGGTCCCGTGCGCAGAGGCCACGGGTTGCCGTTGTAACGATTCGGATACGTCCGCGGCCGGGATTGTCAGTGGCCCCTCGTACGGTGCTGGTCATGATCCAGACAGTCGCCGTATCCGGGTACAGGTCGCTGCGCGACGTCGTGCTGCCGCTCGGCGCGCTCACCGTCGTGACCGGGGGGAACGGCACCGGCAAGTCGAGTCTCTACCGGGCCGTCAGCCTGATCGCCGACGCGTCGGAGGGAAGGCTGATCGGAGCGCTCGCCGCCGCAGGCGGGCTCTCTGCCGTGCTCTGGGCCGGCCCCGAGCACATCTCGGTGGCGATGAAGCGCGGAGAGGTGTCCGTCCAGGGAACGGGAAAGCGCCGACGACCGATCGCGTTGCAGTTGGGATTCGCCTCCGATGATCTCGGGTACCTGATCGACGTCGGATTGCCGGCCGATCGGGAGACGATCTTCTCCCGCGATCCGGTGATCAAACGCGAACTGGTCTGGGGCGGTCCCCTGATGCGTCCGGCGAGTTTGCTCGTGGAACGGTCGTGGTCGAAGGTACGGCTGCGGCCGCAGGACAGGTGGGAGCCGGTCGACCATCCGTTGGCCGGCCACGAGAGTGTGCTCGACGAGTTGGCCGATCCGCTCAGTCATCCCGACTTGGCCGCGGTGCGGCGTCGCGTGAGGCGATGGCGGTTCTACGACGGCTTCCGGGTCGACGCGGCTGCTCCGGCGCGGCAGCCGCAGGTCGGCACCCGCACCGAGATCCTCGCCCGCGACGGCCACGATCTGGCTCCTGCCATCGCGACGATCCAGGAGTCGGCCTGGGGCAGCGTCTTCGCCGAGGTCATAGACCGGGCCTTTCCCGGCACGCGGGTGGGCGTTGCGGAGTCATCGGGCCGGTTCGAGGTGGAGGTACGGCAACCGGGTCTGCTTCGGCCGCTGACCGGGGCAGAGCTTTCCGACGGCACGCTGCGCTTTCTGTTACTGAGCGCCGCTTTGCTCAGTCCCCGTCCGCCCAGCCTGCTCGTGGTGAACGAGCCCGAGACGAGCCTGCATCCCGATCTATTGCCTGCGTTGGGACATCTGCTCGTCACCGCCGCCGAGCGTTGCCAGGTCATGGTGATCACACACAGTGCCCCATTGGTGGACGAGCTGGCCGAGGCCGACGCCGTACGTCACGAGTTGGCGAAGCCGTACGGCGAAACCGTGGTCGTCGACCAAGGCCTGCTCACCCGGCCCGCCTGGGCTTGGGGATCGAGGTGAGCCACCTGGGTCCGTGACATTCAGAGATCGTTCGTATCATGTGGGGCTGCGTCCGCTCAGGTCTGTGGGACTTGAGAGAGGAACGCCGGTGAATCCGATCACGTACGCACAACTCACCGCAGGCGGGCTGTTCGACCGCGCGGCACTCATGCCACGCCCACCCCGGCTGCGGCCCAACCCGGGAGCTTTCCGTCGTCTGCGGCTTCACCAGGTCGCCACGCTCGGATCCATCCATCCGCAACTCCCGCCGACCCGAGCGTGGACGTACGAGGGGCTCCTGCCCGGGCCTGTCGTGGTGGTCGACGCCGGCGACGAGGTCTGGACCAGGCACGAGAACAACCTGACGGGGGCGCTGCCGTACGCCCACGTCGTGGTCGACGAGGCCCTCGGGGGCACGATGAACGACCCCGGGCGTGAGGGCGCCTCGACCGCGCCGGCCGATCTCGCCGAGGCAGACCACGCAGCGGACCTTCGAGGGCACACGGTCGTGCATCTGCACGGGGCGCCGACGTCGCCGGATTCCGACGGCTGGGCCGAGAACGTCATCGCACCGGGAGATTCGAGGGCGTGCGCCTATGTCTTCGACCGCGAGCAATGGGACCTGCACGGGCCGGGCGGCATGACGTCGTACCGGTCGGGCGCCGGGCCGACGTACTGGTACCACGACCACGCGATGGGTGCGACCAGGTTCAACGTGTACGCCGGGCTCGCCGGCCTGTGGCTGGTCCGCGACCCGGTCGAGGCCGCCCTCAAGTTGCCCGTCACCGCGGATCGTGAGATCCCGCTCGTGATCGCCGACCGGAACCTCGATACCGTCGACGGTACGGCGACTGGCGCGCTGTCGGGGGCGGTCTTGCACAAGGTCCAGGTCGGAGTGCGTGAGCACTTCGGGCCCGTGACGCTCGTGAACGGCCTGGCCTGGCCGCGGTGCCGAGTCACCCGACGGGTGCATCGGCTGCGGCTCGTGAACGGGTCCAACGCTCGCGTGTACCGGCTGCACTTCTTCGGAGCGGGGGGTTCCGACGACACCGGTGAGCCGCTGCCTGCGCCCATGCTCTGCCAGATCGGCACGGACGGTGGATTGCTCGGGCAGCCGGCGCCGGTGAACGGCGGTCTGGTGCTGGCGCCGGGCGAGAGGGCCGACCTGCTGGTCGACTTCGGGCTCGTGGCCGGGGCGGGTTTCGACCGGGTCATCGTCTACAACAGCGCGCCGGCACCGTTCCAGGGCACGCCCGTGCAGAGCCTGGCCGAGATCACGACACCCGATCCCGACGGTTTCCGTCCCATTCCGCAGGTGATGAGGTTCGATCTCCTCCCCGGACAGGCGAAACCGGGGATCGAGGGTCGACCGATCACCGGTCTCGGCCTCGATCCAGACTTCCGTCGGCTCCCGACCGACCACGCGCTCTGGCCGGCCGATCACGAGCACATGGTCGTGGCCCTGCGTGAGGAAGACATCGTGGTGCGCGACGACGCTGGCCAGCCGGTGCGGGATTCGAACGGGGCCGTCGTCACCCAGACGATGCTGTTCCTCCACGAACTCGCCCCCGAACCGGTGGCGACGGCTCGCGGCTGCAACCTCCACACCCAGCTCGTGGACGCTGTCGACTCCACGGGCTCGCTGGTGCAGGTTCCGGCGGGCATCGCGCTCTCCCTGCCCGACCTTCCGGGAGTTCGCCTCGTGACCGTGGGTAAACGCTTCGGCGATACCTCACTGGCCGCGATCAGCCAGGGCTCGTGGGCGCTGTGGAAGATCGTCAACCTCAGCCCTGACACGCATCCGTTCCACGTGCACCTCACCCAATTCCAGGCGTTGACCCGCCGGTACCTGGTGCCGCATGATCCGGCGCCGCAGCCGTCAGTGACGTATGCCGTACCCAAGGCGGCGACCGAATGGGTCTTCGACTCGGCAGTTCCCGGGGTCCTCGAGGTGAACGAAACCGGGTGGAAGGACACGATCCGGGTCAATCCCGGCGGCCGTGACGCCGACGACAACGTGGTGACCGCCGAACTGGTCACGATCGCGGGATGTTTCGCCCGTCACGCCGGGCGGTACATGTACCACTGCCACATCCTCGAACACGAGGACGTCGAGATGATGCGCCCGTTCACCGTCGTGCCACCCTCTCTGATGGCCTTCATGACGGGGCATCATCACTGACCGCGAGTTCGCTGGTCTGCGAGTAGCCGGTCACGAGATCGGTCATCGACACCTTGACGATGCCGTACGCGTCGATGGTGTACGACTCCTCGATCAGAGGGCCCCCGTCCGTACGGACGACGACTGCACCCTCGTACGACCCGTCGGTTTGCAGGCCCGGGTCGAACGGGAAGCTCACTTCGGCGAACGGAGTCAGGTCGCCTTGCGGTGAGCCGTCGGGGCCGAGTCCGTCGTACTCGACGAACAAGTACCGGCCGACGTTGTGAGCCGCCTGGTAGCGACGCGTGATCGCGACCGTCTCTCCGGCTCCCAGGGTCTGCTGTCGATCCACGATCGGGTCGAACGACAGGTGCCGACCGGCGTCGAGTTCGCGGAACACGCCGAACCCGCGGGACAGTCGGTCGGTCAGGGTGTAGCCCGAGGTCGGGTCGGCGGCGATGGCCAGCCCGATCGCGGTCGAGCCGCCGGGGTACGGCGACCGGTGCACGCGGCGGCCGAACCGCTCCCGCAGCATCCGAGCGACGAGCGGCAGGCCGCTCGCGCCGCCCACGATGTAGATGCCGGCGACGTCGTCGGCGAGGTCCTCGGTTCCGTCGGCCAGGACCAGCGGTGCCATCGCGTCCATCGACTGCTCGACCAGGGGGCCTGCCGCCTGGTAGAAGTCTGTGATCGGCACCGTCACCTCGACTCCGGCGACATCGAGGTTGATCCGCTTCGACTGCGGAGCGATCCGCTCCTTGGCATCACGGGCCTCGTCGAGCAGGCCCGCGTAGTCCTCGTCGGGGAGTGTGAGCACGTCGACCCCGGCCTTCTCGCAGGCGCACGCGGCCAGCACGACGTCGAAGTCGTCACCGCCCAGCTGGTTGATCCCCAGGGAACTCACGACGTCGTGGCGGGTGCCGTCCACGTCGACGAGCGAGGCATCGAACGTGCCGCCCCCGAGGTCGTACACCACGACCTGATTCCGCTTCGACGTGATCGATCGGGCCTGCCGGTGGGTGTATTCGAAGCTGGCTGCCGACGGCTCGTTGACCAGGCCGAGCACGCTGTACCCCGCTCTGCGGAACGCCTCGATCGTCAGGAATCGCTGGGCTCCGTGGGCGTGGGCGGGCACCCCGGCGATGATCTCGAGAGGTTCGTCGGGGTCGCACACCCCGGCCGCGCGGATGTCGGTGGCCAGCGCCTGAAGAAATCCGGTCACGACGCCGAGGATCGGCACGTCGAGGTCGCCGATCCGGCAGGTGGTCGACGGGGTGACGGACGGCGAAGCCAGGGGGCGCTTGAACGAGCGCAGGCCCGGTGCACCGGCCTGCAGGGCGTCCAGAGCCGGGAATCCGTAGATCAGCCCTTGCGGGGTCGAGGCAACCACCGACGGCACCCAATCGTGGGCATCTCCGGCCCCGTCGACGAACGACACCAGGGGGTAATTGCCGCGGTCGGGGTATGCCACGACGGTTCTGGTGGTACCGAAATCCACTCCAAAGCGCATGATCCGAGATCCTACGCAGGTCGCCGCGGAGGGGTTCCGGAGGCCTGGGCGTACCGAATCTGCCTTCGTACGGGCGTCGGATCCGATTGGATCGTGCAAGTGCTGGATCTGAAGGCAGATTGGGTACGGCCAGGCCCGGCGGTTTGCGCCCGCCGCGCTCACGTGTTGTAAGGTACGAAACCGTAACCTACGGAACCGTAGGGAAGGAGTCATGCGTGACCGCGACGACTGTCCGGCCGGCAGATGAGGCCGCCGTACTTCCCACCGATGCCACGTACGTCGACGACGTACCCATGGTTCGGCTACTCGACCCAGACGGGGAGCCCGTGGCCGACCCCGACTACGTGTCGAGCCTGTCGCCGGCCGACCTGCGGGCGGCCTATCGGGCCATGCTGCTGGCGCGGCGGGTGGACTCCGAAGGCACCAACCTGCAACGACAAGGGCAATTGGCGCTCTGGCCGCCGATGCGCGGCCAAGAGGGGGCTCAGGTGGGGGCTGCCTTCGCCCTGCGGGACACCGACTATTGCTTCCCGTCGTACCGCGAACTCGCGATCGCGATGGCGCGCGGCCTCGACCCCATCAGCATCTTCCGAACCTTCCGCGGCGTGGGTCACACCTCGTGGGACACCAAGGCCCACGGCTTCGGGCTCTACGCCTTCGTGGTCGGCGCCCAGGCGCTCCAGGCGACCGGGTACGCCATGGGCGTCACCCTCGACGGTACGGACGAAGTCGTCCTGTGCTGCCTCGGCGACGGTGCCACGAGCGAAGGGCACGTCAACGAGGCATTCAACTTCGCTGCGGTGTTCAACTCGCCGATCGTGTTCCTGGTGCAGAACAACCAGTGGGCGATCTCGGTGCCGAGCAGCCGACAGTATCGCGGACCGCTCGTCAACCGGGCCCACGGTTTCGGGATGCCGGGCATCCGAGTCGACGGCAACGACGTCCTCGCTGTGCACGCCGTCGTCGGGGCTGCGGTCGAGCGCGCCCGGGCCGGGCAAGGGCCGCAGTTCGTCGAGGCCTTCACGTATCGATTCGGAGCCCACACCACCGCTGACGACCCCACCCGCTACCGCACCAAGACCGAAGAGGCCTACTGGGCTGCGCGCGACCCGCTAGCCCGGCTCGAGTCGTACCTCCGTCGCCACACCGACACCGGTGACGACTTCTTCACCGAGGTGGAGGCGGAAGCCGCCGAGGTGGCCACCGACATCCGCGCTCGAGTGCTGGAGCTGAGCTCGCCGATGATCACGGAGCTGTACGACCACGTGTTGAGCGAGCCGAGCTTCGCGATGATCGAGGAGCGCGAGCAGGTGCGCACGTACCTGGCCAGCTTGGAGGGCCGCTGATGGTGCAGTTGACGCTGGCGAAAGCCCTCAACGCCGGCCTCGCCCGAGCCCTCGCGACCGACGACAAGGTGCTTCTGCTCGGTCAGGACATCGGCAAACTCGGCGGGGTCTTCCGGATCACCGAGGGACTCCAGGACCGGTTCGGCGCGCAACGAGTCATGGATTCGCCGTTGGCCGAGGCGGGCATCGTGGGTACGGCGATCGGCCTGGCCCAACGGGGGTACCGGACGATCTGTGAGATCCAGTTCGACGGCTTCGTCTTCCCGGCCTACGACCAGATCGTCAACCAGGCCGCCAAGCTGCGGTTCCGCAGTGAGGGACAGGTCACGGCTCCGATCGTGATCAGGCTGCCGTACGGCGGCAACGTCGGGTCGATCGAGCACCACGGCGAATCGCCGGAGGCACAGTTCACCCCCGTACCCGGGCTGCGGATCGTCTCCCCGTCGACGCCGGCCGACGCGTACGCGATGATCACGCAGGCCGTCACGTGCGACGACCCGGTCATCGTGCTGGAGCCGAAGAAGCTCTACCACTCCGCCAAGGGCGAGGTGGACCTCGACGCGGCGCCTGCGCGCGGCCTCGGGGATGCCGCGGTGGTCCGGAGCGGCCACGAGGTGACGTTGGTCGGGTACGGGCCGATGGTGCCGACCCTGCTGGCCGCCGCGAAGGTGCTGGCCGCCGAGGGTCGGTCGGCCGAAGTGATCGACCTCCGGTCGCTCGCACCCATCGACTGGCCGACCGTCGAAGCCTCGGCCCGCAAGACCGGGCGGGTGATCGTCGCCCACGAAGCCCCGAAGACCTCCGGGCTCGGCGCCGAACTCGCCTCGCGCATCCAGGAACGCTGCTTCTATGCCCTCGAAGCACCGGTGATCAGGGTCACGGGTCTGGAGATGCCGTACCCCCCCGCCAAGGTCGAAGAGGACTACGTTCCCAGTGTCGACCGGATCCTTTCGGCCGTCGACCAGTCGCTGAACTACTAGGAGGACCGGATGGCGCTCCAGCACTACACGCTGCCCGACGTCGGCGAAGGTCTCACCGAAGCGACCGTCGTGAACTGGCTGGTCGCGGTGGGTGACCTGGTGGCGGTCAACGATCCCGTCGTCGAGGTCGAGACCGCGAAGTCGGTCGTCGAATTGCCCACCCCGTACGCCGGCGTTGTCGCCGGTTTGCTCGTCGACGTGGGTGAGCTGGCCGAGGTGGGTACGGCATTGCTGGCCGTCGAGGACGGGGCCGCTTCCGAGCCTGACGGGGGTTCAGCCGTACCCGCTGACGCTCCGGCCGAGTCCCAGCAGACCCTGGTTGGAAGCGGGCCGCGGGAACTCAAGGCGACCCGCCTGCCACGCAAGACGGCCGAGAACACGCTGGCGGTGGCCCCGCCGTACGCCACCGAGGTCGCCGCAGCGAAAGCCCTCGCGAAGCCCTCGGTCCGCAAGCTCGCCCGTGACCTGGGGGTCGACCTGGCGACGGTCGAAGCCACGGGACCCGACGGCACCGTCTCCCAGGACGACGTGACCCGTGCGGCCACGACCGCGCATGCCGCCCAGCCACACGGCTGGTCGGGGTTCCTCGCCGAACGGGGGGAGACGCGCATCGACGTGACCGGCGTCAGGCGCGCCACCGCGCGGGCGATGGTGCAATCGGCGTTCACAGCTCCGCACGTGACGGAGTGGGTCGACATCGACGTCACCCGTACGGTCGACCTGCTCGAGAAGATGCGCTCGATGCGAATGTTCCGCGAGGTCAGGATCACGCCGACGGTGTTGATCGCCCGCGCTGTCTGCGTCGCCCTGCGCCGCAACCCGGAGCTCAACGCCACGTGGGACGAGAAGAACGGGCAGATCATCCGCAAGGGGTACGTCAACCTCGGTTTCGCGGCCGACACGCCCCGTGGCCTGCTGGTGCCAGTCGTCCACGATGCCGACGCGCTCAGCACGTACGAACTGGCCGAACAGATCTCCGAGCTGACGGCCACCGCTCGGGCGGGCAAGACCCAGCCCGCAGCGTTGTCCGGCGGGACGTTCACGATCACCAACATCGGGGTCTTCGGCATCGATTCCGGCACGCCGATCCTCAACCCCGGCGAAGCCGGCATCCTGGCCGTCGGCCAGATCGCCCGCAAGCCGTGGGTGATCGGCGACCAGGTCGAGCCGCGTTGGGTGACGACGTTGGCATTGTCGTTCGACCATCGGATGGTCGACGGCGCCCAGGGCTCTGCGTTCCTCAGCGACATCGCCGAGATCCTCACCGATCCGGGTACGACTCTGATCATGGCCTGAGCCTGCTCGTCGGTATTTCCGAAATCGTTTCCGGTACGGCCGAGGCCTCGCCGGCTCTCGACTCGTAGTCGCCTCGCACCACTAGGAACCGTTGCCTTCGTGCGCCAGGATGGCTTCAGCATGCTGCGCGGGCCTGCGCGAAAGCTGGCTCCGCTCGGAATACGCCCCCCAGAGCAAAGGTTGAGTCTAGGACACTCAACTTTGAAGAACGTAGGAGATTCATGGATACCTCCAAGCTCACCGCGATGAGCCGCGACGCCGTGTCGATGGCGTTGCGGTCAGCGCTGACCCACGGCAACCCCAACGCCGAACCCGTCCATCTGCTCGAGGCTTTGCTCACCCTTCCCGAGAACACCGTGGGACCGTTGCTGTCCTCGCTCGGGGCAGATCCGAAGGTCGTCGAGGCCGCTGCCAAGGGGGCGATCTCGAAGCTGCCCAGCGCGCAGGGCTCGTCGGTCGCCCAACCGAACCTCTCGGGCTCCTTCGCTCGCGTCATGGCCGACGCGGAGACCCGCGCGACCCAGATGGGCGACCAGTTCGTCGCTTCCGAACACCTGCTTATCGCGCTCGCGTCGGTGAACTCCGAGGCCCGCAAGATCCTCAACGACCTCGGCGTCACCTCCGAGAAACTGACCAAGGCCTTCAACGACCGCCGGGGCAGCAAGCGGGTCACCTCCGCCGAGGCCGAAGGCGGGGAGTCGGCTCTCGACAAGTACTCCGTCGACCTGACCCGCAAGGCCCGTGAGGGTCGCCTCGACCCGGTCATCGGCCGCGACGCCGAGATCCGGCGGGTGATCCAGGTGCTGGCTCGCCGTACGAAGAACAACCCCGTGCTGATCGGTGAGCCCGGCGTCGGCAAGACCGCCGTGGTCGACGGCCTCGCCCAGCGGATCGTCGCCGGCGACGTGCCCGACTCGCTCAAGGGTCGCCGTCTGGTCTCGCTCGACCTCGCGAGCATGGTCGCCGGCGCCAAGTATCGCGGCGAGTTCGAGGAACGTCTCAAAGCGGTCCTGGCCGAGATTCGCGACGCGGAGGGTCAGATCATCACGTTCATCGACGAACTGCACACGATGGTGGGGGCCGGTGCGACCGGCGATTCCGCCATGGACGCGGGCAACATGCTCAAGCCCATGTTGAGCCGCGGCGAACTGCGAATGATCGGCGCGACGACGCTCGACGAATACCGCGAGCGGATCGAGAAGGACCCGGCCCTGGAGCGCCGGTTCCAGCAGGTCTACGTGGGCGAACCGAGCGTCGAAGACACGATCGCGATCTTGCGCGGGCTGCGTGAGCGGTACGAGGCGCATCACAAGGTGCGAATCACCGACGGTGCGCTCGTGGCTGCTGCGCAGTTGTCGAACCGCTACATCACGAGCCGTCAGCTGCCCGACAAGGCGATCGACCTCGTCGACGAGGCGGCTTCGCGCCTGCGGATGGAGATCGATTCGTCGCCTGAGGAGATCGACAAGTTGCGTCGCCAGGTCGATCGGATGACCATGCAGCAATTCGCGCTGGAGAAGGAAGACGATCCGGCGTCGGTCGAACGGCTCTCGCGGTTGAAGGCGGAACTGGCCGACTCTCAGGAGCAGTTGCGGTCCCTGGAGGCGCGTTGGGAGGCCGAGAAGAGCGGTCTGAACAAGGTCGGCGATCTCAAGGAGCAGATCGATCGGCTGCGGATCGAGGCGGACCGTGCCCAGCGTGAGGGCGATCTGACGAAGGCGTCGGAGATTCTGTACGGCCAGATTCCTGCGATCGAGGCTCAGATGGACGCCGCCGCCAAGTCCGAGCAGCAGAGCACGATGGTCTCCGACGAGGTGACAGCCACTGACATCGCCGAGGTGGTGTCGAGTTGGACCGGGATCCCGGTGGGCAAGATGCTCCAGGGCGAGAGCGAGAAGCTGCTGGAGATGGAGGACCGGATCGGGCAGCGTCTGATCGGTCAGCGGGCGGCCGTACGAGCGGTGGCGGATGCCGTACGACGGGCCCGGGCCGGAATTTCCGATCCCAACCGGCCCACCGGCTCCTTCCTCTTCCTCGGCCCGACCGGCGTCGGCAAGACCGAGTTGGCCAAGGCGTTGGCCGAGTTCCTGTTCGACGACGAGCACGCCATGATCCGGATCGACATGAGCGAGTACTCCGAGAAGTTCGCGGTGTCGCGGTTGGTCGGTGCGCCCCCCGGGTACGTCGGCTACGAGGAAGGCGGGCAACTCACCGAGGCGGTACGGCGACGCCCCTATTCGGTCGTGCTGCTGGACGAGGTCGAGAAGGCCCACCCGGAGATCTTCAACATCCTGTTGCAGGTGCTCGACGACGGGCGGCTGACCGACGGCCAAGGCCGTACGGTCGACTTCCGCAACGTGATCTTGATCCTGACGTCGAATCTGGGGTCGCAGTTCCTCGCCGATCCGACCATGAATCCGGAACTCAAGAACGATGCGGTGATGGGGGTCGTCCGGAAGGCGTTCAAGCCTGAGTTCCTCAACCGGCTCGACAACATCGTCATGTTCGAGCCGCTCACCCAGGCCGATCTCGGGCAGATCGTCGGAATCAACCTCGACCGCCTCAACAAGCGGCTCGCCGATCGCCGGATCGCTGTCGCGGTGACTCCCGCGGCCCGGGCATGGTTGGCTGACAAGGGATTCGACCCGATCTACGGTGCTCGGCCGCTGCGTCGGCTGATTCAGACCTCGATCGAGGACCAACTGGCCCGCAAGGTGCTGGGCGGCGAGGTTCACGACGGCCAGACTGTGACGTTCGACCTGTCGCCGGATCACGCCGATCTCGTGATGAGCTGATCCGACACCGGTGGGGGAGCGCGACGGTGGGCTGGCGAAGGTCCTGACACAGGCGGGTGTGCCGTACCTCGCCCTGTCCTTTCTCGCCCGCATCTCACCGTCGATGCTCCCCCTGGGGATCATGCTGTACGGCTTCGACCAGCTCGGGGCGTTCGGCCCCGCGGGTGTGATCGTGGCGTTCAACGCCCTCGGGAATGCAGTCGGCGGACCTCCGTTCGGGGCAGCCGCGGATCGGTTCGGGCAGCGTGTGGTCGGCGTCGTCAGCGCCGGATTGACTACGGCGGGTCTGGCGGCGCTGTTGGTGGCCATGCGGCCGGGCGCGTCGGTTCCGGTTCTGGCGGCCTTCTCCTTCGTCACCGGATTCGGTAACCCCCGCGTCAGCGCGATAGCGCGCGGCAGGTGGTCGGCGTTCGCCCGGCAACGCGCCGACCGGGCACGTACGGCGAGTCTGGCGATGTCGTACGAGGGCGCCGCCGACGAAGCCAGTTTCGTCATCGGTCCGGTCCTGGTGACCCTGCTGACCGCGATCCACCCGGCCGCAGGCCTGGTGGTGGCCCTGCTGCTCGGGCTCGTCCCCCCGTTGTTGTTCGCGATGCACCCGACCGCGCTCGGCCCGGGACGCAGCCACACCGCCGTGGAGGGGGAGCCTGTCGGCGTACCGTGGCTCAGGCTCGTTCCGGTCGCGATCGTCACGACGTGCCTGGGGTTGTTCTTCGGGACGGCCTCCACCGGCTACGCGGCGAGCATGGAGGCGGTCGGCCGAGCCGAACTGACCGGACTCGTCTACGGCGCGATGGGCGTCGGCAGCGCGTTCTCGTCACTCGCTGCGGCCCGCCTGCCCATGCGGTTCACGCAGAGGAGCCGACTGGTCGTCTTCGCCGCCGCCCTGTTCCTGTTGGCGCCTTTGATGTACGTCGCCAGCTCGCCCCTGGCTCTCGGCGCGGTCGCACTCGCGACGGGTTTGGCGCTCGGGCCGGTGCTGATCGGATCCTTCGCGATCGCAGAATCGGTGACTCCTCTGGCTCAGATCTCGACCGTGATGTCGGCGTTGAGCACCGCGATCACCGTGGGCGTCGCCGCCGGGTCGTCGATCGCGGGCCCCGTGGTCGACCGGTCCGGCGCTGCTCACTCGTTGCTGCTCCCCGGGGCTGCGGCCGCCCTCTGCTTGGTGGCTGCTCTCGTCAACGTGGGGGTACGGCGGATCCGCCGCTGAGGAGCGCGTGCCAGACTGGCCGCCATGTTGGTGCCAGATCGCGAGGTGCCTGGCGCCTTCGTGGTCAGGATCGGGGGGGCCGACCAGTCGTTCGTCGACCCGGCCGACCCGCTGCGTCTGGAGTTTGACTACGTGCAACAGATCGCCGACGTCGTGAACACGATGGCACCGGTCGGGCAGAGGCTCTCGGTGGTGCACGTCGGGGGAGCGGGGATGACGATTCCGAGGTACGTGGCTGCGACGAGGCCCACCTCGGCTCAGATTGTGCTGGAACCTGATGCCGGGCTGACCGAGCAGGTTCGCTCGGTCATGCCGCTGGCTCGCACGTCGGGGATCAAGGTGCGGGCGGTGGACGGACGTACGGGGTTGGCCGAACTTCGGGCCGACTACGCCGATCTCGTGGTGGTCGACGCCTTTGCGGGTGCTCAGGTCCCGGCAGAACTGGGCACGGCCGAGTGGTTCACCGACATCGCCCGGGTGCTGAAGTCGGGCGGTACGTGCGTCATGAACCTCACCGACTCCGCTCCGTTCCTCTACGCCAGGCGAATCGCTGCCTCGTTCCTGGCCCATTTCTCTCCGGTCGTCTGCGCCGCCGAACCGAGCACGCTCAAAGGCAGGCGCTTCGGGAACCTGGTGATGACGGGCGGCTCCGGCGCCGACTACGACCGACTGGTCAGGCGAGCTGCGGGCTCGGCCTTCCCGTACCGGCTGCTCGACCTGGCGTGGCTGCGGTCCTGGGCGAGCCAGGCCGTACCCTTCACCGACGCCGATGCCGAGCCTTCGCCGTACCCACCCCACGGCCCGACCGCGTTCCGCTGAGTCGCACGTACGGGCTGATCAACCCAGGCTGGCAGAATGTCGCGGGACGAGAGGTGGAGGGCAGTGACTGCAGGAGACGACCCGGCCGGCGTGGCGGGCAAGGCTGACGCTGAGACAGCGACAGGCCAGAGACCCGTTGCCCGACGTGGCGCACGGCGTCGCCGTGGCCCGGGCATCGTCGGCACGATCGGCATCGTGATGGTCGTGGCGGCGTTGTCGTACTTCGGCTGGGTCGGCTACCAGTACTTCGGCACCAACGCCCCCGCCCAGGCTGCCCAGAAGGCCGAGGTCTCCGGACTCAAGGAGCAATGGCAATCGGGGGGCGGTGCGAATGCTCCGAGCCCGTCTGACAGCGCGACCCCCGGCGCGTCGGCCGGTTCGGCTGCAGCCAGGCCGAGCCTCGACCAAGCGATGGCGATCCTGCGGATCCCCGCGTTCGGTGATTCCTACGAGGTCCCGATCGTGGCCGGTACGAGCGATGCAGCTCTGGCCAAGGGGGTGGGGTGGTACGACTCGACGAGTCTGCCGGGCCAGATCGGCAACTTCGCCGTGGCCGGACACCGGATCACCCACGGGCAGCCGTTCGCCCGGCTGCTGGAGTTGAAGCAGGGCGATCAGGTGATCGTCGAAACCAGGACGGCCGTCTACACCTACGTCATCGACGAGGCACCCTCGACAGTGACCGTGCAGGACGTCGACAGTTGGGTCCTCGATCCCGTGCCCGGCAAGACCGACGTCGTTCCCACCCGCGCCCTCATCACCCTCACCACCTGCCAGGATCTGTTCCACTCACCCGACCGGTCGGTGGGGTTCGGGCACCTGGTGAACACCGTCACGAAGTAGGAAGGCGCCCATGTCAGATCTGGAAACGCTCGCCCGGCAGGTCAAGGATCTGGCCGTCGTGCACGGCAGGGTGACGTTGGCCTCGGGCCGCGAGGCCGACTACTACATCGACCTTCGGCGAGTGACCCTCGACGGAGGCGCCGCTCCGGTGGTCGGCCGGGTCATGCGCCAGCTGGTGGCCGACTGGGAATTCGACGCGGTCGGGGGCCTGACCCTGGGCGCCGACCCGGTGGCGGTGGCGATGCTGCACGCGGCTGCGGCAGAGGGGGTACGGCTGGACGCTTTCGTCGTACGGAAGACCGGCAAGGCGTACGGCATGCAGCGCCAGATCGAGGGCACGGAGGTTGCCGGCCGTCGGGTTCTCGTGGTCGAGGACACGTCGACCACCGGCGGCTCGGTCGAGCAGGCCCTGGAAGCCGTACGTGGTGCTGGTGCCGATGTGGTCGGGGTCGCCGTGATCGTCGACCGCGACACGGGCGCCAAGGAGCGGATCATGGCCCACGGCGTTCCGTACCGATACGCCCTGTCGCTCGCCGATCTGGGGTTGTGACCGCGTCCTGACCATCGAAGACCGTCACCGGACTCGGCTAGGCTTTCGACGACGTCGGAAAGTGGTTCCGGCTCGAAGGAGAAGCAGATGAACTGGGGAATTGTTCTCGTCATCCTCGTCCTGATCGTGATCGCCGTCGCCTTGTACGGGGTCAGCGCCTACAACGGTCTCGTTCGGCAACGGAACCTGGTCGAGGAGTCGTGGCGGCAGGTCGACGTCGAGCTGAACCGTCGGTACGACCTGATTCCGAACCTGGTCGAAACCGTCAAGGGCTACGCCACCCACGAGCGCGACACGCTGGAATCGGTCGTCCGGTTGCGCAACCAGGCGGTCTCGTTGGCCGGCGGAGCCACGCCGAGCGAGCAGCGGGCCGGAGTCGAGGAGCAGTTGACCGGTGCGATCCGGCAGCTCATGGTCACCGTCGAGGCGTACCCGAACTTGCAGGCCAACACGAACTTCGTCGAGTTGCAGCGGCAGTTGGCCGAAACCGAGGATCGCATCGCAGCCGGTCGTCGCTACTACAACGCGAATGTGCGCAACTACAACACCAAGATCGAGTCGTTCCCCACGAACATCCTCGCCAACATGGGCGGATTCCAGCGGGCCACCTACTTCGAGGTCAACGACGCTGCCGTCCGGCAGGCTCCGAAGGTCAGCTTCGGCGACGAAGCCAAGTCTGACGCGAAGTCCGACGAAGCGTTCGAGACACCCAACTACAGCGTCAGGTCGGGCGTCCAGGATCACCAGCCGGCCATCGAGAACCCGGCTCAGGGGCAAGGCACGCAGTTCGGTTACCAGGCGCCCCAGGCTGAGGCGGAGCCGCAATTCCAGTACGACGATGCGCCGCGTCAGGCGCCAGGGTATGGTCAGGCTGCCCCGCCCGCCACGGGCTACGGAACGCAGCCGGGCACCGGGCAGCAGACCCAGGGTTACACCCCACCACCCCAGGCCTGACATCGGTCGTCTCCGGCCCACCAGCGCCGGAGCCCTCGTGAGGAGTTCGATACGGACACGTTCAGCCTGGATGCTCCCGTGCGCGTGGGCACCCGGTCGTCGGCGCTGGCCATGTCCCAGGCAGTCGAAGTAGCCGACTTGCTCGTCGCCGCCGGTTTGCGGGGCGGTTTCGAGATCGTCGAGATCGGTCACGAGGGCGGGGACCCGTCGTACTTTGCCGGTGGTCAGGTGATGACGGGCGCGTTGCGCGAGGCCTTGCTCAAGGGCGACTGCGACGTCGCGGTGCACATGCTGAAAGACCTGCCGACGACCGTGGTGGCAGGACTCACCTTCGGGGCCTACATCAAGCGCGTCGATCCGCGGGAAGCGTTGTGTGGCCACGACGGCTGGACGCTGGCCACCCTGCCCGAGGGGGCGAAGGTCGGACTGAGTTCCGCGCTGCGGCGCGCACAGTTGTTGGAGGTACGGCCCGACCTCCAGATCATCGGCGTCCGCGGACCGGTCGATTCACGGTTGCAGCGTGTCGCCGCGGGCGACCTGGCCGCGACGATCCTCGCCTACCCGGTGCTGATCCGCCAGGATGCGACCGACAGCGTGACCGAACTGCTCGCCCCGGCGGTCATGATGCCGACGCCGTCCCAGGGAATCCTGGTCGTCGAGGTCCGGACCGATGCCGACCAGCCAATACGTCGGGCGCTGCGGCGGATCGACCACTTCCCGACCCGCCTGCAAGCTGTCGCGGAGCGGAGCCTGCAGGAACGGATCGAAGAGGTCACTCGGGCCCCGCTCGGCGCGCTGGCCCGGCTCGTGGACGGTCATAGCTCAGGAAACCGGAGCCGATTGGAGTTGTCGGCCGTCGTCAGCGGCCCCGAGCAAGCTTCCGATCTGCGGCGCAGCCGGAGCGTCACGCTGGACGACGTGGACACCGATGCCGATGCCGAGGGTGCCGTACGACAAGCGCGTCAGCTGGGCCGTGCGCTGGCCGAAGAACTCCTCGAGGCTGGGGCGGGCGGGTTGCCTGAGCATCGTCTGGAACGTCCGCACCGCGCGCCCAAACCCCGGGTGCTGGTGCCGAGGTTCACCGACGCAATCAACGCCGTCTTCGGAGAGGCGATCGTCAAGGCGGGGGGAGAACCGGTCTTCGTGACGCTGACCCGAACCATTCCTGCGTCCGACGACTACCTCGATCACGTGCTCGATCGGTTGTCGACCGCCGATCGGGTCGGCATGACGAGTGCAGAATCCGTGGCCTTGCTCGAACAACGGGCGAAGGCGCGGGGCACCAGCCTGGCAGACATCCTGCGGGACACCCCCGTGGCAGCATTCGGGGCTTCCGTCGGAAGTGCCCTGGTCGGAGCGTCCGTCACCGTCGACATGCTGCCGAGCCTGGACTCGTCGGTGGGCAATCTGCTGAGTGTGTGGCCCCCAGCGGCTGAGGAGGACGGGCACCGCCCCCTGGCACTGCTGCCGGGATCGTCGAACGCATCCCCCTTGTTGGCGACCGGGCTGCGCGAAATCGGCTGGGACGCCGAGGAACTTCCGGTCTATACGCGGGTCACGGCCGATCCGTCGCCTGAGCACGAGGCAGCCATCGAGGAGGGCTGGCCCGAGGCTGTGGTCATCGCGTCGCGGAGCGGAGCGAAGGCGATCGAAGAGTTGTTCGGACTGCCGCCCGAGCACGTACGGATCGTCGCCGTCGGCAGGATTCCAGCCCGTGACGCCAAGGAACTCGGGCTCAAGGTTTCGGCCGTCTCGACGTCGCCGAAACCGTCGGCGATCGCCGCTGCCGCTCTGGACGGCCTCGTGCCGAAACACGCGACCGAACCACCGCGCGTCGGAGGCTAGGTTCCCTCGGGGGTCACTCCCCGACGACCGCAGCCTTGGACTGGCGCCGGTGCGACAGGTACTCGAACACCATCGGCGTCACCGACACGAGCACGATCAGGAGCAGCGCCAAGTCGATGTTGGTGCGGATCAATTCGATCTGACCGAGGAAGTAGCCGAGCAGGGTCACACCCACCACCCAGATCACACCGCCGATCGCTGTGTAGGTGATGAACTTGCTGAACGTCATCTTGCCGACGCCGGCGATCAGCGTGACGAACGTGCGGACGAGCGGCACGAACCTGGCCAGAATGAGGGCCCGGTTGCCGTACTTCTCGAAGAACTGGTGGGTCTTCTCGACGTAGACCGGGTTGAACAACTTTCGCCCGAGCCAGGAATCGCGCGGTTTGAAGATCGGTGGGCCGATCACCCGGCCGATCCAATACCCGGAGACGTTGCCGAGCACGGCCGAGAAGGTCAACACCGCGAACACGATCAGCATCGTGGTGACCAGCGAGCCGCCGTACGAGATCACCTTGCCGTTCCCCGACGCATTGTCGATCGCCATGAACATGCCGACGGTAAACAGCAGCGAGTCACCCGGCAGGATCGAGAAGATGCCGCATTCGGCGAAGATGATCAACGCGACGACCCACAAGGTCCAGGGTCCGGCCTTCTCGATGATGAATGCCGGGTCCAGCCAGTCGGGTAACAGCAGCGGGGTCATGGCCAAGGTCATGAGGAGATTCACCGTTCAAGGGTACGGTCGCCACGTGACCGACACCCAATCCGCCCAGCCGGAGGACTCGCCGTACGCCGATGTCTTTCCGGTCGTAGGGGTCGGGCCCCATCCACAGCCGTGGCCGGTCGGGAACCGGTACGACCCCGCACTCCTGGCCTCAGGGGACCGACGCAACGTGGCCGACGCCTACCGGTATTGGACGGTCGAGGCCATCGTCGCCGACCTCGACACCCGCCGCCGCCCGCTGCACGTGGCGATCCAGAACTGGGAACACGACTTCAACATCGGCTCGATCGTGCGCACCGCGAACGCGTTCAACGTGTCCGGTGTCCACATCCTCGGGCGTCGGCGCTGGAACAAGCGCGGCGCTCTGGTCACCGACCGGTACCTGTCGGTCCACCACCACGCCTCGGTCGACGATCTGGCCGCCTGGTTCGCCGCGCGGCACATCCCTTTGATCGGGGTCGACAACATCGACGGATCGCGACCGCTGGAGACCACCGATCTGCCCGAGTCGTGCTGTCTGCTCTTCGGCTCGGAGGGCCCGGGGCTGACCGACGACGCCGTCGCAGCGTGTCACTACCTCGTCGCGATCGCCCAGGCCGGCTCGACCCGTTCGATCAATGCGGGTGCCGCCGCGGCGATCGCGATGTACCACTGGGCCCTGCGCTGGACCTGACCCCCTACGATGACGCCATGGCTTCGGAGTTGGTGGTGGCGTACAACCCGATGCCTGCCGCAGAACGAGTCGCGCATTATCAAGGGGTGTTGCGCTCGAGGCTGATCTGGCTCGGCGTCGGAGTCGTCGTGCTGCTCGGCATTTGGTTCTGGCAACGGCAGGTCCTGACCACGGTTCAGACCGTGCTGCTCTTCGTGCTCGGGCTTTCCTTCTCCGGTGTCTGGGCGATCATCGCCGCCGTTCTGTACGGCAAGGCCAAGCGTCAGCTCGCCGAGGTCAACCGGATCGAGGGCTCCGCCATGCGCATCGACGGCCAGGGCATCACGGTCTCCGATCGGCTGATCGCCTGGCCGCAGGTCGGCAAGATCTCGACCGCCCGCGGTGCCCTGGGAGCCGGCCCCGTCCTCACGATCAGCGACCTCTCGGGTTCGAGTCAGACCGTCCCGTTGGCACATCTGGATGCCCTGCCCGGCACGATCGACAACGCGATTCGGGCGTTCTCCGGCGGCCGGCACTGGCTCGACACGTCCGGGCTCGGGAACTGAGGCGACGCAATGCCGTACCGGGCAATGAGCACCCGCGGGCACGGTCGGCGGTCTCTTTTGGTTGACTAACCCTGACACCATTCAGACAGGAGTTCTCATGCCTATTGCTACCCCCGAGGTCTATGCGGAGATGCTCGACCGCGCCAAGGCGAATGCCTATGCGTACCCGGCTATCAACATCTCCAGCTCACAAACGTTGAACGCCGCGCTGGCAGGGCTGGCCGAGGCCGGCAGCGACGGCATCGTCCAGGTTTCGACCGGTGGCGCCGAGTACCTGTCGGGGCCGACGATCAAGAACATGGTGTCGGGCGCGGTCGCTCTGGCGGAGTTCGCTCACGTGGTGGCGGAGAAGTACCCCATCAACGTCGCGCTCCACACCGACCACTGCCCGAAGGACAAACTGGACGCCTACGTTCGGCCGCTGATCGCGATCTCGATCGACCGGGTCAAGAACGGGCAGAACCCCCTGTTCCAGTCGCACATGTGGGACGGCTCGGCCGTGCCGCGCGACGAGAACTTGGCCATTGCCGCCGAACTGCTCGCTCTGACGAGCCAGGCCAAGCAGGTGCTCGAGATCGAGGTCGGTGTCGTCGGCGGTGAAGAAGACGGTGTCGCCAACGAGATCAACGACAAGCTCTACTCGACGGTCGAGGACGGCTTCGCCACGGCCGAGGCCCTCGGGCTCGGTGAGAACGGCCGCTACATCACCGCGCTGACCTTCGGCAACGTGCACGGCGTGTACAAGCCGGGCGCGGTCAAGCTGCGCCCCGCGGTGCTCCAGGAGATCCAGGCCGCAGTCGGCGCCAAGTATGGCAAGGACAAGCCCTTCGACCTGGTCTTCCACGGCGGCTCGGGCTCGAGCGCTCAGGAGATCTCCGACGCGGTCGACTACGGCGTCATCAAGATGAACGTCGACACCGATACGCAGTACGCCTTCACCCGCCGGATCGCGGGGTGGATGCTCGGCAATTACTCCGGCGTGCTGAAGATCGACGGTGAGGTCGGCAACAAGAAGCTGTACGACCCTCGGGCTTGGGGCAAGGACGCCGAGGCCGGCATGGCCGCCCGGGTCATCGAGGCGGCCACGCAGCTGCGTTCGGCCGGGAACACGTTCAAGGCCTGAGTTCATTCGGCGACGGTGGTCGGTCCTGGCGGGCCGGCCACCGTCTTCGTACCGCACGATGGGCGGAGTAACCCATGATCACCGCGCACGTCTACCAGCGCTACGTCCGCGCGACGCTCGACACCGTGTGGCAGGCCCTCGTCTACCCGTCGATGACCAGCCAGTACTTCCACGGCACGGCGTTCACCGCACCTCCGGCGGCAGGCGAGCCGTTCCGTACGACGCTGCCCGACGGTTCCACGGCCGTGGACGGCCTGATCCTGCAGTGCACTGCGCCGCACGTGCTCTCGCACACGTGGCACACGCGCTACGACCCCGATCTCGAGGCAGAGCCGCCGAGTCGGGTGACGTGGACCTTGACGGACGCCGGCGAGCACATCGTGCACCTGCGCCTGGTTCACGATCAGTTGGCCTTCAGCCCGTTGACCTGGGCCAACGTCAAGGACGGGTGGGTCTACATCCTCGACGGCTTGAAGACGCTGGTCGAGACGGGAACACCGCTGCCTGCCCGAACTCGCGCGGTCGAGGCAGCACCGGCCGATCCGGAAGGGGACTGGCACCGACGCCAAGGCGTCGAAACCAACAATGCCCTGTGGGCCCTGCTCGACGCAGACCCGTTCGACGCCGAAGAAGCTCTCCGTACGGCCCACACCTCCGCGTACCACTGGCAGCGGGCCCGAGACCGAGGACCTGCGAACGAGATCCGGGGGGCGTACATGATCGGCAAGGTCCAGTTGACGGCCGGCCACCCGGATCTGGCCATGTCGTACGCCGACCGCACGATTGCCGATTGCGAGACCCACGGAATCGCCGACTTCGACCTGGCGTACGCGTTCGAACTGCGAGCTCGTTCGCTGAAGGCCCTCGGTCGTACGGCCGACGCTCGCGTCGCCTGGGGGGCCGCGCGAGGGGTCGAGATCGCCGACCCCGCCGATGCCGAGATCCTGGCTCGCGACTTCGCCGACTTCACGATCTGACCGGAGGATCGGTACGCCAAAGAGCACCGATAGGCTTCACCAACGTCCAAGCCAGGGCTTTCGAGAGCCTTCGGTGTCACACGTGAGAAGAGGCCGGATGCCAGCCATCATCGTGATCGGGACCCAGTGGGGCGACGAAGGCAAGGGGAAGGCCACCGACCAACTGGGCGACCGGGTCGACTACGTCGTGCGCTACTCCGGCGGTAACAACGCGGGTCATACCGTGGTCGTGGGCGGTGAGAAGTACGCCCTACACCTGCTTCCATCGGGCATCCTCAACCCCACCTGCGTGCCGGTGATCGGCAATGGGGTCGTCGTCGACCTCGACGTCTTCTTCGCCGAGATCGACGCTCTGCAGGCCCGCGGCATCGACGCCGAACGGGTTCTGGTGAGCGCGAACGCTCATCTGATCGCGTCGTACCACCAGGTCATCGACAAGGTCACCGAACGGTTCCTCGGCAAGCGCAAGATCGGCACGACCGGTCGCGGCGTGGGTCCGGCGTATGCAGACAAGGTGAACCGCATCGGGATCCGCGTTCAGGATCTGTTCGACCCGTCGATTCTGCGCCAGAAGGTCGCAGCCTCGCTCGACCAGAAGAACCAGGTGCTGGCGAAGATCTACAACCGGCCGTCGATCGGCGTCGACGAGACGGTCGACCGGCTGCTCAAACACGCGGACCGCCTGCGGCCGATGGTGACCGATGTCAGCCTCGTGCTGAACCGCGCGCTCGACGACGGGAAACTCGTGCTCCTGGAGGGGGCGCAGGCCCACCATCTCGACGTCGACTTCGGCACCTATCCCTACGTGACCAGTTCGAACCCGATCGCCGCCGGTGCCTGCACGGGGTCGGGCGTCGGCCCCACTCGGATCGACCGGGTGATCGGGATCGCGAAGGCCTACACGACCCGGGTCGGGGAAGGCCCGTTCCCCGGCGAACTCCTCGACGACGTCGGTGAGAAGCTGCGCCGCGACGGTGCCGAATTCGGCACCACCACGGGTCGCCCGAGGCGGTGTGGCTGGTTCGACGCCCTCGTCGTCGAGCAGGCGGCCAGGATCAATGCCCTGACCGACGTCGTGCTGACCAAACTCGACGTGCTGACCGGGTGGGAGAAGATCCCGGTTGTCGTCGCCTACGACGTGCACGGGGTGCGTCACGACGTGATGCCGATGACCCAGTCCGAACTGCACCACGCGACTCCGATCTACGAGTACCTCGACGGCTGGACCGAAGACATCTCCGGCTGCCGTTCCTTCGACGAGTTGCCCGCGACGACGCAGGCGTACGTCAAGCGGCTCGAAGAACTCGTCGGGGTTCGGATTTCGGGCATCGGTGTGGGGCCGGATCGCGAGCAGTCCGTCGCCGTGCACGAGTTGGTGACCGCGTGAGCGACCTGACCGTGCTGGTCGTCGGCTCGGGCGGGCGGGAGCACGCCCTGGCCCTGGCGATCGCAGCCGACCCCAGCGTCGTGGCTGTCCACGTGGCGCCGGGTAACCCGGGCAGTTGGACCTTCTGCACGGCCCACGAGGTCGACCCGTCCGATCCGAACGCCGTGGTAGCACTGGCTCGGCAGATCGGCGCGAACTTCGTCGTCATCGGTCCCGAAGCACCGCTCGTCGCCGGGGTGGCGGACGCCGTTCGGGCCGCGGGCATCGCGTGCTTCGGGCCTTCGGCGGAAGCGGCTCGGCTGGAGGGTTCCAAGCAGTTCGCCAAGGACGTGATGGCGGCCGCCGCCGTACCCACCGCTGCGTCGCGGTTCTGCCGTACCCGCGCAGAAGTCGAAGCCGCCCTCGACGAGTTCGGCCCGCCGTACGTCGTGAAGGCCGACGGGCTCGCCGCCGGCAAGGGCGTCGTGGTCACGGCCGAGCGTGACACCGCGCTGCTCCACGCCGAGGCATGCCGGGAGTGCGTGATCGAGGAATACCTCGACGGGCCCGAGGTGAGCCTGTTCGTCGTGACCGACGGTGACGCGGCGGTTCCGCTTCTGCCCGCCCAGGATTTCAAGCGAGTCGGCGACGGCGACACCGGACCGAACACCGGCGGAATGGGTGCGTATGCGCCCGTGCCGTGGGCGCCGGCCGGGTTGGCCGGGGCGGTCGTGGAAACGGTGGTACGGCCCACGCTCGCCGAGCTGCGGCGCAGGGGAACACCGTTCAGCGGGCTGCTCTACGTCGGGCTTGCTCTCACCCATCGCGGCTTGCGCGTGGTCGAGTTCAACGCACGTTTCGGGGATCCGGAGACCCAAGCGGTCCTGGCCTTGTCGGATTCCCCGCTGGGGCAGGTGTTGTATGCCGCGGCGACCGGGACCCTGGGCGACGTCGCGCCGCTGAAGTGGCGGGACGGGTCAGCCGTGATCGTGGTCGCAGCCGCTGACGGGTATCCCGGAACACCCTCGCTTGGCGGTCGGATCGACGGGCCGCGGCTGTTCGAGGGTGACGACGTGGCCCACATCGTTCATGCGGGTACGGCGTTGGCCGACGGTCAGCTGGTGGCCGCTGGAGGTCGCGTGCTCGGCGTCGTGGCGACCGCCGAGAACCTCCGCAAGGCGCGGGAGCAGGCTTATCGCGCCTTGTCGGAGCTCGACTTCCCCAGCGGTTTCTGGCGTCACGACATCGCCGAACGGGCCGCCGACGGCCTGATCCTGCCCGTCACCACTCTGTAAGGAGAAGGCCCTGTGTCGGTCCCCAATGTGCTGGCCGGTCGGTACGCCTCGGCCGAGATGCGTCGGATCTGGTCTCCGGAGGAGAAGATCGTCGCCGAGCGGAAGCTGTGGCTGGCGGTGCTCTCGGCGCAGCGCGACCTCGGTGTCGACTTCGGCGGAGACGACCCGTTCGAGGTGATCGCCGACTACGAACGGGTGCTGGAGGTGGTCGATCTCGATTCGATCGCCGCTCGGGAGCGCATCACGCGCCACGACGTCAAGGCGCGGATCGAGGAGTTCAACGCTCTCGCCGGCCACGAACACGTGCACAAGGGGATGACCAGCAGAGACCTCACCGAGAACGTGGAACAGGCCCAGGTGCTCGCCTCGTTGCGGCTCGTCAGGTCGCGGGTCGTGACCGCTCTGGTCGGTCTGGCCCGGCTGGCGGTGCAGTACGCCGAACAGCCGATCGCCGGACGATCCCACAACGTGGCCGCACAGGTGACGACCCTGGGCAAGCGGTTCGCCACGGTCGCCGACGAGTTGCTCTTGGCCCACGGGCGCCTCGACGACCTGATCGCTCGTTACCCCATGCGGGGCATCAAGGGGCCGGTCGGGACCGGCCAGGACATGCTCGACCTCTTGGGCGGCGACGCGACGAAACTGGCCGAGCTGGAATCACGGGTCGCAACTCATCTCGGGTTCGAGGCCACGCTGACGTCCACCGGGCAGGTGTATCCCCGATCGCTCGACTTCGACGCGGTCACGGCCTTGGCGCAGGCCGTCGCGGCCCCGGCGAACCTGTCGACGAGCATCAGGCTGATGGCGGGCCACGAGGTGGTCACCGAGGGTTTCCGCCCCGGCCAGGTCGGCTCGTCGGCCATGCCCCACAAGATGAACACCCGGTCCTGCGAGCGGGTCAACGGGCTGGCGGTCGTCGTCCGAGGGTACGTCTCGATGGTCGGCGAACTCATGGGCGACCAGTGGAACGAAGGTGACGTTTCCTGCTCGGTCGTGCGTCGGGTCGCGCTGCCGGACGCCTGCTTCGCGGTGGACGGTCTGTACGAGACGTTCCTCACCGTGCTCGCCGACTTCGGCGCCTTCCCGGCGGTGATCGAGGCCGAGTTGGCCCGGTACCTGCCGTTCCTCACCACGACGAAGGTGCTGATGGCGGCGGTACGGCATGGGATCGGTCGGGAACAGGCCCACGAGGCGATCAAGGAACATGCGGTCGCGGTGGCGCTTGAGATGCGCGAGACCGGCCGGGCGACGAACGATTTGTTCGCCCGCCTGGCCGGCGACCCCCGACTGGGCCTGACCGAGGCCCAGTTGAATGCCCTGGTCAGCGCGCCGTTGGATCTCACTGGTGCTGCTCGCCGCCAGGTCGACGCGATCGCGGCCCGAGTGGCCGCCCTGGCGGCCGCTGACCCGGCAGCCGTGTCGTACACACCGGGAGAAACCCTCTAACCCACTCACGCACCACCGATTCTGCTGAGGTTCGGGTTGTTTTCTAGTCTGTAGTACTACACACTAGAGATAGCCGCGACGACGCGGTCGATCGACGAGGAGGTCACGATCATGGGTGCAGGACGCTGGAATACGAACTCCTACGAGGCGGCGCGGGCCTACCGGGCGGCCCGGGGGATCGACGATTTCGCCTACTACCACCAGACCAGGAGGCTCGATCCCGAGCAGTGGAAGGTGGCGCCGGAACTCGACCCGTTCGCGGTCGTGCGTGAAGCGAGGGATTCCGACGAGCATCCCCGCTCCACGCCGATCGCCGTGCTGTTCGACGTGACGGGATCCATGAGGCAGGTGCCGCGACTGATGCAGGAGCGCTTGCCGAACCTGCTGGGTCTCTTGGTCGACGGCTCCTACGTGCCCGATCCACAGATCCTGTTCGGGGCGATCGGCGATGCCGACTGCGACCGGGTGCCGCTTCAGATCGGTCAGTTCGAATCCGACAACCGGATGGACGACCAACTGCGCCAGGTCTTCCTCGAGGGAGGCGGCGGGGGGCAGCAGACGGAGTCGTACGAACTCGCCGCCTGGTTCTTCGCCCACCGGGTCAGCGCCGACGCGATCGAACGGCACGGCCGCAAGGGGTACCTGTTCGTCATCGGCGACGAGATGAACAAGCCGGTGGTCAAAGCTCGCCACCTGCGCGAGGTGCTCGGGGCGGAGGAACTGAGCGACCAGGCGGTGGCCGACGTCTACCGGGACCTCAAGCGGAACTGGAACACCTACTTCGTGCTGCCGAAGCTGACCAGCTATTGGGGTGACGTCGGCGTCGAGGACCACTGGCGGGCGCTGCTCGGCCAGCGCTTCCTCAAGCTGTCCGATCCCACGGCGATCAGCGAGTTGATCGCGGTCACGATCGGCGTCGAGGAGGGCACGGTCGACATCGGCGACGCTCTGGCCCAGGTGCAGGCGACGACGGGGACCGCCGCGGTCGTACGGCGAGCGCTCGGCTTGGATCAGACCCGCTGGCCGGTACGACGGCAGATCCGATAGGCGCGCGGATCACCCGTACGCTCACCCACGAGGAGGAAGACATGCACACGATCGTCGTGGGGCTGGGATTCGGCGACGAAGGCAAGGGTGCGACCGTCGACTGGCTGTGCTCGACGGGTGGGCGTACGGGGCGCGGGGTGTCGGCGGTCGTCCGGTTCAACGGCGGCACGCAGGCTGCGCACAACGTGGTCGCGGGCGAGCTTCACCACACGTTTCGCCAGCTCGGCTCGGGCAGCCTGCTCGGCATTCCGACCCACTTGTCCCGGCACCATCGGCTGGACGTCGAGCAACTGGCTGCGGAAGCCGTACAACTGGAGCGGGAGGGTGTGCCCGGAGCCCTGGACCGGGTGACCGTGCACCCGGCGACGCTGCTCGTCACCCCTGTTCACGAGGCGGCGAACCGCGCGCGGGAGCGGGCGCGGGGGGTGGACCGGCACGGGTCGACCGGACTCGGGATCGGGGAGACCACGTTCTATGCCGGGGCCACCGCCCTGGGATTGAGGGCGGGTGAGAGCTTCGGCGACACGGTGTGTCCGGCTGACGCGGTCGGAGTCGCGCCCCGAGCCGTCGACGCGCTGAACCGGCATCGCCTGGTCTCGAGGCTGGACGACCTGGCGGAGTTCTACGCCCCGCTGACCAGCGATTTTCCGTCCGTCGAGTCGATGGCGAGCCTGATCTGCGAGTTCTCCTCCGCCGTCCCGATCGTCGACGCCCTGGGCGAACTGTGCGACCGCGGCGAGGTCGTCTTCGAGGGGGCGCAAGGGGCGTTGCTCGACGAGAACGTCGGTTTTCACCCGTACACCACGTGGTCGACCACCTTGCCGTCAGCGGCACAGGGGCTCCTGCGACAGGCGGGTGCAGCACCAGCCACGGTCGTGGGTGTCATCCGTACGTTCCACACGCGCCACGGCGCGGGACCCTTTCCGAGCGAGGACGCCACGGTCGACGTCGGAGAGCGGCACAACGGGACGGGCGAGTTCCAGGGGGCCTTCCGGCTGGGGGCGCTCGACCTCGGCCTGGTGAGGTACGGCATCGCCGCGGCTCGGCCCGACTACCTGGCCGTCACCCATGCGGACGTGAGCCTGCCCGTCGTCGATTCAGGGGACTGGAGCCTGCCGGACGACCCAGACGACCTCGAGGCCCGGACGTCAGTGACCAGGCGCCTGTTCGATGCGCCCAGCACGCCCGTGCCGACCGATGCCATGTCGGCCCTCGCATCGCTGGGCGTGCCGATCCTGGTCACCGCGAGCGGACCCGCCCGGGCGGACCGCAGCGGAGTCTCGGCCTACTGATCCCACTTCCACAGCGACGGCCTGCCGCGCCCCATGCCGTACCCCGCATGCCGCAGCGACGGCACCGAGGCCAGCTTCTTGTTGAGGTTGCCCCGGTCGGGCATCTGGCCCGTCAGCGACTGAGTGGCGCCAATGGCCTCGGATACCGTGAACTCTCGGCCCATCAGGGCGCGAGTGAAGTCGAGGTCGTTCCACAGCATCCTGGCCAGGAGTGGCCGGCAGCGGGTCACGATCTCGTGGTGGTCGAAGGCGAGGTCGCCAGGCTCGTCGATCGACCGCCACTCCGCGGTGGCGAGTGAATCGCTGACCGCCCACATGGCAGCCGAAAGGGTAGCGCCTCGCGGATCGCGGAGCGGCTCGTCGAACACGATGAGCTGTCCGATCGCCAGCGCGTTCATGCCCCCTTTGTCGCGGAGCGCCCGACGCCCTGCCGTTTCGAGACGCTCGCCTTCGAGCAAGAGCACACCGGGCAGCGACTGGCGTCCCAGGAAGGGTTCGATCGGTCGCAACACGGTCGCGAACCGGACGTGGCTGTCGATCAGTCGCACCGCCAAGACGTCGACGGAGACGAGAGAGGTGCGCATAGGGTTCACCCTACCGATCCCCCTAGACTGAGCGCGTGCCGCACCTGTCTCTGCCTCTCCTCCACGCCGGTAAGGTCCGCGAGTTGTACTCGTTGGGCGACGATCGGCTGCTGCTCCTGGCCACGGACAACGTGTCCGCGTACGACCGAGTCCTGCCGACTCCCATCCCCGACAAGGGGGCCTTGCTGACCCAGCTCAGCGTCTGGTGGGCCGGACAGCTCGCGGATGTGGTACCCACGCACCTGGTGTCCGACTCCGAGGTGCCCGCCGAGGCGACCGGTCGTGCGGTCGTCGTCGAGAAGCTCGAGATGATCGGCGTCGAATGCGTCGCGCGCGGCTACCTGGCCGGCTCCGCCTGGGAGGAGTACCAGCGGACGGGCACGGTCGCAGGCCTCCAACTGCCGGAGGGCCTGACGTACGGCTCCCGCCTCGACCGCCCGATCTTCACTCCTGCGCGCAAGGCGCCGATGGGCAGCCACGACGAGAACATCACGTACGCGCAACTGGTCGACGAGGTGGGCGAAGACACCGCCAAGGCGCTGCGCTCGCTCACGCTGCGGTTGTACATCAGGGCCGAACGGATCGCTCGCTCCCGCGGGTTGATCCTGGTGGACACGAAGTTCGAGTTCGGCCGCCGCGCCGACGGCACGATCGTGCTGGCCGACGAAGTGCTGACCCCGGATTCGTCGAGGTACTGGGATGCCGCCTCTTACGCGCCCGGCACCGACATGGCTGCGGGCGACAAGCAGTACCTGCGCGACTGGCTGCGCTCCGATTCCGGGTGGCACCCCGACTCGGGCGAGCCCGCACCTGACCTGCCCGAGGACGTCGTCGGCCAGGTGAGGGCCAAGTACGCCGACACCTTTCGCCGGCTCACCGACACCGAGGTGACGCCCGCCGCCCCGCTGATCGAGGTGCCCGCAGACGACCAGGCGGCGGCCGAGCAGTCGGACGGCGATGCCGTACCCGCAGACCACCCGCACGCTCACGCGCTGACGGCCACGCAGGACGCCGGAATCGACCATTCCACGGGCGGGCCGACGGTGACGTTCGTCGTCGAGGTCATGCCGAAGCCGGAGATCCTCGACCCCCAGGGCAAGGCTGTGACCGGTGCGTTGCGGCGGCTGGGGTTCGAGGGCATGCACGTCCGGCAAGGCAAGCGGTTCGAGATCGTCGTCGACGGGGAGCTGACGCAGGAGCGAGTGGACCAGGTACGGCATGCGGCCGAAACCTTGCTCGCCAACACCGTGATCGAGGACTACGAGGTGTCGATCGTCGACGACGGCTGCGACTGCGCGTCGTGCGTCGACTGCACGTGCGAGGACTGCACGTGCGAGAACTGCGACTGCCCGGACTGCGATCACCCCACGGAGGCGTGAGATGCGAGTCGGAGTCGTCACGTTTCCAGGCACGTTGGACGACGTTGACGCCCACCGGGCGGTACGGCTCACGGGCGGCGAGCCCGTACGGCTGTGGCACGCCAGCGATTCCCTCGACGGGGTCGATGCCGTGATTCTGCCCGGCGGTTTCTCGTACGGCGACTACCTGCGCTGCGGGGCGATCGCGAGGTTTGCCCCGGTCATGACCGAAGTGATCTCGGCAGCCGGTCACGGGATGCCGGTGCTCGGCATCTGCAACGGTTTCCAGGTTCTCGCCGAGGCGCACCTGCTGCCGGGAGCGCTGACTCGCAACGACCGCCGTACCTTCGTGTGCCGGGAGCAGCGGCTGCGTGTCGAGACCCGCGACACGGTCTGGACCAACCAATTCACGGCCGGCGACGAGATCACGATCGTGCTCAAGAGCGGGGAGGGGTCCTACGTTGCGTCGGCCGAGACCCTCGCCCGTCTCGAAGCATCGGATCAGATTGTCTTCAGGTATGTCGGAGGCAATCCCAATGGGTCGGCCAACGACATAGCCGGCATCACCAACGAGCGCGGGAACGTGGTGGGCCTGATGCCTCACCCCGAACACAGCATCGACCCGCTGACAAGCTCATCCATCGACGGCCGTCGGTTCTTCACGAGTTTGGCCACGTTCTTGGCCGCGACATCCAAGGTCTGAGACAACAGCGGACAGGGATTTGACTCGTGAGGAATTCCTGAGAGAATCTCAGGCAGTTCGGTCGAGAGGTCTCCTGTGTTCATTAGTCGCGTCGCGCGCGCCTTCGTGGTGGCTGCGCTCGCGATCGGTCTCGGGTTCGCCGCCGGGCCTCAGCAGGCACAGGCTGATCCCTTGAGCGAGAAGGTGATCATCCCGGCGCCGTGCTCGGCGAGCAACCCGTACGACCCTGCCATGTCGATGACCGAGCTTCGCGACGGCATTGCCCAGAACTGGGGATTCCAGATGGTGGGGTCCTACTGGACCGATCCCACGTACCGACCGCTCGTCAAGGTGATCTGGCAGACGCTCGACGCGATCAGCTGCACTCCGTTCCTCGACACCGTCCATGCGACGACCGGCGGCCAGCTGTCCCTCAACGCCACGGTCGTCTCCGGGTGGCCGGCCGGCGACTACGGTCTGACCAAGGGCAACTCCGTCAGCCTCGACTTCCCCCAGTTGTTGACGTCGTACCAAACCGATCCCGGTCACGTCGCTCGCCTGTTTGTGCACGAACTCACCCACGCCTACTCCCTCAACCGGGGTGACAACCCGTCGTACTGGGTCGACTTCAATCGCATCTACGCCAAGAACGGCCGCTTCAGCAACTACGGGTCCGACGCATCCGAAGTCATGAGCGAGGTCGTCGGCTTCTACGTGGCTCGGTGCGCAGCGAACAATCCCTACGCGCCCAGCGAGAACGACTACTACCAGTTCGCCAAGAAGATCTTCGGTGGTAAGGAATTCGGTCCCGCTCTCGGCCAGCCGCTGGTGTGCGATTCCGCGACCCTCGCCGCCCAGGACGAAGCGAAGTACGCCCCCGCCAAGGCGGTCGCCAAGGCCGTCTCCGACCAGCGGGCCGCTGTCGAGCAGCAGCAGTACGCCCAAGCCCAAGCGGTCGTCGAAGCCCTGGCGAAGTCACGCGAAGAGGCCCGCAGGCAGATCGAGTCCGCCCAGTCGTCTGCTCCGGCTGGTCCGTAACTTCCTGGTCGTGGCGGCAGGTCAGACCCGCGCGACGTCGATGCGCGAGGTCAGACCCGTCGTCACCTGGTCGAGGAGATCGGCGCCGTCGAGTCCTGTTCCTCGGGCCGCGACGATGCGGCCGTGGGGGGCCAACTCCGCGAGACGGCCGGCGAAGCCCTGCCGTACCCCCTGGCTGACGAACACGTTGCCGATCGCGCAGACGGGGGCGTCCGGGGCTGCGTCGACTCGTCGCAGGCCGGCGCCGACCGATTCGGCCAACTCGGCTCCCGCGGCGATCAGGATGTCGGATGCAACCGGATCCGAGGGGGCCAGCCGGTCGACGACCGCCGCGTACCCCGCGATGCGTTGCACCTTGTCAGGGTCGGCTTGGAGGTCGAGGTAGGCACTCTCGATGTCGGGGAAGTCTCGCGCGACGACGTCGGTGAGCGCGGTCGGCCGGCCACGTCCGTCGTACCCCTTCATCGCCATCTCGAGCGCCCGCCGCCCGATCCAGAACGCGGCACCGCAGTCGCCCATCAGCCAGCCCCAGCCGTCGACGCGGACCGCGCTTTCGGGACCAACGGCGAGCGTGACGCATCCCGTCCCCCCTGCCACGACGCAGCCGGGCAGGTCGCCCAGAGCCCCGAGGTAGCTCGTGATCGAGTCGTGGGCGAGAAATACTTCCCGGGTGCCGTACGGTTCCAACCGTTCGAGCAGCAACGCCGCGGTCTCGCCCAGGCCCAAGCCGGTCGTTCCGACCAGCACACGCTCGGCCCCGTCCGGGGCGGCCGCCCGCACGATCGCAGCGAGCTGGGGAATACGGGGCCTCGACGTATCGATCGGGGCCCCAGACGTGTCGCCCGTCGCATCGCCTCGGATCTTCGAACTGGTTTGTCCGGCATCGACCGCGAGACGGTGCGTCATGAAGCCGAGCCTAGAGGTGCCACAGGGCGATGCGCAGCAGTGGGCCGGGCAGCTTTCGATACGGTGGGGGGGTGACGATCGACACCGTGGAGCATGCTGCTGCGACTCCCGATCAGGAGCAGCCGTGGGCGGCCCTGGGACTCAAGGACGACGAGTACCAGCGCATCCGCCAGATTCTCGGGCGAAGGCCGACGAGCTGCGAACTCGCCATGTATTCGGTCATGTGGTCTGAACACTGTTCCTACAAGTCGTCGAAGGTTCATCTGCGTCGTTTCGGTGAGATTCCGCAGACGACGCCACGCGGCCCGTTGCTGGCCGGGATCGGCGAGAACGCCGGTGTCGTGGATGTGGGAGATGGCTGGGCGGTGACCTTCAAGATCGAGTCGCACAACCATCCGTCGTACGTCGAGCCGTATCAGGGCGCCGCCACCGGCGTCGGCGGGATCGTCCGCGACATCCTCGCCATGGGCGCCCGGCCGATCGGGGTCATGGATCCGTTGCGGTTCGGCCCGCTCGACGCTCCGGACACGGCGCGGGTGCTGCCCGGCGTCGTCGCCGGTGTGGGTGGGTACGGCAATTGCCTCGGTCTGCCCAACATCGGCGGCGAGACCGTATTCGACGCCTCCTACGCCGGCAATCCGCTCGTCAACGCCCTCTGCGTCGGCAAGTTGCGTCACGAAGACCTGCACCTGGCTCACGCGTCGGGCGTGGGTAACCAGGTGATCTTGTACGGCGCGGCCACCGGCGGCGACGGGATCGGCGGGGCGTCGATCCTCGCATCCGAGACGTTCGACGAGGGCGGTGTCACGAAGCGACCCTCGGTGCAAGTGGGCGACCCGTTCCTCGAGAAGCTGCTGATCGAGTGCACGCTCGAACTCTTCGCGGCAGGAATCGTCACCGGGATTCAGGATTTCGGGGCCGCTGGTCTCTCGTGTGCGACGAGCGAACTGGCGAGCGCGGGTTCCGGTGGTATGCACGTCGTGCTCGACGACGTGCCCTTGCGCGATTCGACCCTGGCACCCGAAGAAATCCTCATGAGCGAATCGCAAGAGCGCATGATGGCCGTGGTTCGGCCCGAGCACGTCGACCAGTTCCTCGACATCTGCGCGCGGTGGGACGTGCTCGCCACGGTCGTCGGCGAAGTCACCGACACCGGGCGCTTGCACATCGATTGGCGCGGGCAGCGGGTGGTCGACGTCGACCCGCGCACGGTGGCGCATGAAGGACCGGTGTACGAGCGGCCGTTCCAGCGCCCCTGGTGGCTCGACGAAGTCAATACCCGCAGTGGCAACGACCTGGCTCGGCCTCAGTCCGGCGAGGAACTCGCCGAGACCTTGCTGAAGCTCGTCGGGTCGCCGAACCTGTGCGACAAGAGCTGGGTGACCGACCAGTACGACCGCTTCGTGCGTGGCAACTCGATCCTCGCCCAACCGGAGAATGCCGGGATGTTGCGGATCGACGAGGAATCCGGGCTCGGGATCGCGTTGGCGACCGACGTCAACAGCCGCTACTGCTTCCTCAATCCCTACCTGGGCGCCCAGCTGGCGCTGCTGGAGGCGTACCGGAACGTGTCGGTGACCGGAGCCGTACCCGTCGCCGTCACCGATTGCCTGAACTTCGGATCCCCGGAGGACCCCTCGGTCATGTGGCAGTTCGTCGAGGCGATCCTCGGGCTGGTCGACGGGTGCAAGGCGCTCGGTGTGCCGGTGACCGGCGGCAACGTCAGCTTCTACAACCAGACCGGTGACCAGGCGATCCTGCCGACGCCGACCGTCGGGGTCATGGGTGTCATCGACGACGTGACGACGCGGATCACCTCCGGGTTCGCCTACGCAGGCGATGCGGTCCTTCTCCTCGGGGAGACCCGTGAGGACTTGTCCGGCTCGGCGTGGGCCGACGTCGTGCACGATCACCACCTGGGCGGACTTCCGCCCGCAGTCGACTTCGAGCACCACCAGCGGATCGCGGCCGTGTTCGGGCAGGCTGCCCGGGAGCGTCTTGTGACGAGCGCTCACGACTTGTCCGAAGGCGGCCTGGCCGTGGCCCTCACCGAGGCGTGCCTGCGCCACGACTTCGGCATCGCGGCCACGTTGCCGGAGGGCGACCCGTTCGTGCAGTTGTTCAGCGAAACCGCCGGACGGGTGCTCGTGTCACTGTCGGGGGAGGATTACCAGCGATTCACCCAGCTGTGCGACGAGCACGGGGTGGCGTGGGTACGGCTCGGTGAGGTCGAATCCACCCCCGAGATCGAGATCAGGGGCCAATTCACCCTGTCGCTGGACGAGGTCCGGAAGGCGTGGAGCCGTACGATCCCCGCCGTCCTCGGAGTCGATGCCTGAGCTGACTCAGCCGAAGTCGTACTCCAACTCCAGGTGATGGGTGCCGTCGGGATCGATGACGATGTCGCCGGTGCCGCGGATGCCTGCCAGATCTTCGGTGCCTGACCCGGTCACGATCTTGAACCAGGCGTCGCCCCGACCCCCCTCGGGGGAGGTCTCGGCCGAATGGGCGAAGTTGAAGGTGCCGGCGCGACCCGCGACCGTGCCCGTGAACGACTCCAACGCCACGTAGATCCCGAGCCCGGCCTGGGGGTCGAACGACGACGAGAACGTGGCCACCGAGTACCCCTCGATCTGACCGCTGATCCGCTTGCGCAGAATCGCGTGCCCCGTCGTCAGAGCCGTTTCGATCTCCGGATCGAAGTCGGTGTTGTCCATGGCCGTCACGATGAACGTCGAGGTCGCATGCATGTCGGCGACCCTATAAGGCCGGCGACCCGACGCGTTAGTGTCGCCGCATGACGTATGCCTCCGGGTCCCTTCGCACCGCCGTGGAGCGCGAGATTCCCCGCGCCATCGAGGATTTGACGATGCTCGTCGCGATCCCGTCGGTCAGTTCGCAACCGGAACACGACGCAGACGTCGATCGGTCCGCCGCCACCATCGCGCAACTGCTCGCCGATCTGGGGTGCCCGGACATCCAGATCGTCGAGGCGGGCGGCAAGCCGGCGGTCATCGGCCGCTTCGACGGGCCACCGGGCGCCAAGCGCGTCTGCCTGTATGCCCACCACGACGTGCAGCCCGTCGGGGACGCGACCATCTGGCAGACGCCCGGCTTCGAGGCGGTCCGGCGCGGCGACCGGTTGTACGGCAGAGGCGCCGGTGACGACAAAGCCGGCATCGTGCTGCATCTCGCGGTGCTGCGTGCGTTGTCGCCCGACCTGCCCGTCGCTGTCACGGTGTTCGTTGAGGGCGAAGAGGAGATCGGCTCGCCGACGTTGGCGACTCTGCTCGAACGACACCGCGACGACCTGGCCGCCGATCTCTACGTGATCGCCGACTCGGTCAACGCCGAGCAGGGAATTCCAGCGTTCACCACCTCGCTGCGCGGGGTCGCCGATTGCGTCGTCGAGGTCTCCACGCTCGACCACGCGATCCACTCCGGCATGTTCGGAGGTGTGGTTCCCGACGCTCCCACCGCTTTGGTACGGCTGCTCGCGACCCTGCACCATGACGACGGGTCGGTTGCCGTCGAAGGATTGACCTCCGGCACAGCCGCCGACCTCGACTACCCCGACGAGCGTCTCCGAGCCGAGACGGGGATCTTGCCAGGGGTGTCGTGCCTCGGCACCGGCTCGATCGTCGACCGGATCTGGGCGAAGCCCTCGATCACGGTGATTGGCATCGACGCTCCCAGCGTCGCCGACGCCTCGAACACCCTGTTCCCGACCGCCCGCGCCAAGGTCAGCCTGCGCGTCGCCCCTGGTCAGACCGCCGAGGAAGCCCTCGACCGGCTGGTCGAGCACCTGTCCAGCCACGCTCCCTGGGGAGCTCACGTCACGGTCACGCGGGGCAGCGCCGGCGACCCCACCACGGTCGGGTTCGAGGGCCCGATCGCGGAAGCGGCCAGAGCAGCGTTCGCCGAGGCCTGGGGCGTCGACCCGGTGTTCGTCGGGCAGGGCGGTTCGATCCCGCTGGCGTCGGATTTCGGCCGCGCGTTCCCCGACGCGACCATCCTCCTCACGGCGCTGTGTGATCCGGACTCCCGTATGCACGGCCCGAACGAGAGCGTGCACCTCGGCGACCTGGCCAAAGCGATCCACGCCGAAGCGTTGCTCCTGGCCAGCCTCGGCCGACGCTGATCCAGGACAGGGTCTACACCTCCACCGAGCCTGCCGCGACGGCGAGTCGCTCGACCGAAGAGACGCCGACGTCCATGTCATCCCAGCCATGGCTTTGGACGGCGACGAGGTGTTCCGACCCGTCCGGCGTGGGAATGACGCCGATCGAATTCACGATCCACGAGCCGTCGGAACGATCCAGCCATCCGTCCTTCAGCTCGGTCGCCCCGGCCGCGCTGACGCCCCACGTCTGGTCGGATTCGACTGACCCCATGAGCGAGAGGACGTAGGCGCGGTTCTCTTCGGTCAATGGGCTCGACGGCGAGACGAGCTCGTCGAGCAGGCGGAGTTGGTCGGACACGGTCGTCGTGGTGAGC
>JBDHZQ010000004.1:0-49428 GCA_039811945.1 Propionibacteriaceae bacterium | reverse complement strand
AGGAGAAGGTCATCGACCTGATCCGTTTCTCGCGCGATCACGTGTCACTTGACGCCCCGGTGGAAGAAGACGGAGACACCGCTCTCGGCGACCTGATCGCGCGCGAACAGGCTCCCGGCCCCGACGAGTTGGTGCTCGACGCCGAGGAGCGCGCCCGCCTGGAGCGGATGCTGTCGACTCTCGACGCGCGGTCCGCCGACGTCGTACGGCGTCGCTACGGCCTGCTCGATGGTCGCCAGGCCAAGCTCGCCGACATCGGACAGGTCTGGGGCATCACCGCCGAGCGAGTCCGCCAGATCGAACGCCACGCGATCGCGAAGCTCCGTGACGCAGCCTGAGGTCGCACGACAACTCAAGACCTGATTCCCTCCCCACAGACGGCCCCGTCGCTCTCCCCTTGGCGACGGGGCCGTCGCCTGTCCGCAATCAGCACAGCGCGGGGGTGCGCTGCATCATCGCAGGGGTTCATCTCACCTTGCGACGACCAGATGCTGTGGTCGGCGATGTCGTGGACGGTCGGGTGGCGTACAGTCCCCCCTCGTGAGTGCGGTCGAGACCGTCAAGAGGCTCTTCCTCGGGCGGAAGCTCGCCAGTAACCAACTGGGCGAGACCCTGCTTCCGAAGCGGCTGGCATTGCCTGTCTTCGCTTCCGACGCCTTGTCGAGTGTGGCCTACGCACCCGACGAGATCCTCGCCACCCTGTCGCTGGCCGGGTTGGCGGGTTACGCGTATTCGTGGCCCATTGCGATCCTGGTCTGCGTCGTCATGCTCGTGGTGGTCGCGTCGTACCGGCAGACGGTTCATGCGTACCCCAACGGCGGCGGAGGCTACGAGGTCGCCCGGCACAACCTGGGACCGACCGCGGGGCTGATCGTCGCGAGCGCTCTCATGGTCGACTACACCCTGACCGTGGCGGTGTCGGTCTCCTCCGGTATCCAGAACGCCAAGGCCGCGCTGCCGTTCCTCAACGGGCACGAGGCCCTGTTCGCCGCCATCGTCATCCTCGTCATCACGACGTTGAACCTGCGCGGCGTGCGCGAGTCGGGCGGAATCTTCGCCATCCCCACGTACGCGTTCATGATCGGCATCCTCGGCATGGCCGGTGTCGGGCTGTTCCGGCTCGACGTCCTTCGCCAGCCGCTGATGGCGCAGACCACGGCGTACGACATCGTCGCGGAGCCGTCGTACGTGCCCTTCGCCGGGCTCACAGCGCTGCTGCTGGTCGCGCGGGCGTTCTCGGCCGGATCCTCCGCCCTGACCGGCGTCGAAGCGATCTCCAACAGCGTGCCTGCCTTCAAGAAGCCGAAGTCGAAGAACGCAGCCACCACCTTGTTGATGCTGGGCGTGATCGCCATCGCAATGTTCATCGGCATCTTGTCGCTGGCCTCGCAGTTGGGTGTGAAGCTGATCAGCGAGGGTGCTCGCTACAGCCTCGACGGCAAGATCGTCGACCTCGACGCCGACACGGTCATCGGTCAACTGGCCCAGGCCGTCTTCGGCGACATCGCACCGGTCGCGTTCTACTTCGTCGTGATCGCCACGATGGTCATCCTGTTCGTGGCGGCCAACACGGCCTTCAACGGGTTCCCGGTGTTGGGATCCATCCTCGCCAGGGACGACTACCTGCCGCGCCAGCTCCACACCCGGGGTGACCGGCTGGCGTACTCCAACGGCATCATCTTCCTCGCGCTCGCGGCGATCGGGCTCGTCGTCGCGTACAAGGCCGACGTCGGCTCGATGATCCACCTCTACGTGGTCGGCGTCTTCGTCTCGTTCACGCTCAGCCAGGCCGGCATGCTCAAGCACTGGAATCGTCACCTGGTCACCGCGACCGACCCGCGTGAACGGCTCCACATGCAGCGGTCTCGCGCCATCAACGCGGTCGGCATGGTCATGTCTGCGGTGGTGCTGGCGGTCGTGTTGGTGTCGAAGTTCACCCACGGTGCCTACCTGGCGGTCGGCGCAATGGCCGTCGTCTTCCTTGGCATGCGGCTGATCCGGCGACACTACGAGCACGTGGAGCGGGAGATCGCCTGGGCGGCGAGCGACGGCCGGACCAACCCCTCTCGCACCCGCGCCGTCGTGCTTGTCAGCCACCTGAACAAGCCGACGGTCCGAGCCATCAGCTTCGCCAAGGCGAGTCGCCCGACCAGCCTCGAGGCGGTCACGATCGCCATCGATCCCGACGCCACGGCACGGTTGCTGGACGACTGGGACGAGGCCGATTTCGGCATTCCACTCAAGGTGGTGGCGTCGCCGTTCCGTGAAGTGACGACGCCGTTCGTCGACTACGTCCGGGCCATGAAGAGCGCCGGTCCGCGCGACGTCGTGGTGGTCTACGTGCCCGAGTACGTCGTCGGCCACTGGTGGGAGCAGCCATTGCACAACCAGCAGACGTTGATGATCCGTGCGCGGCTCATGTTCGTGCCCGGCGTGCTCGTGATGAGCGTGCCGTACCTCCTGGAGTCGTCCGCGGCCCAGAAGGCCCGGCTCGACGGTGACCACCCCAGTCTGTGGCGAGCGACGGGTACGGTCGGCGAATCCGCAGCGCCGCTGCCCGACACCAGCGCGCCCGGCGAGCGATGAGGGGTACGGCGGAGCAGTCACCGAGACTCGACCACACCACCGTGGGTGAGGCTCAGGACTCGAGCCTGATCAGGCCTTCCTGCGCAGCGGTGGCGACCAGCTGACCGCCGGCGTACAGCCGTCCCAGCGAGAACCCCCGGGCGCCCGACGCCGAGGGTGAGATCTGGTCGTACAGGATCCACTCGTCGGCTCGCACCGACCGGTGGAACCACATGGCGTGGTCCAGGCTGGCGGCGACCAGTCCGGGCCCGTACGTCAACCCGTGCGGCAGCAGGCTGACCGCCAGGATCGTGAGGTCCGAGATGTACGCCAACACGGCTTGGTGGAGTCGTACGTCGTCGGGGAGCGAGCCGTTCGCCCGTACCCAGACCCGCAGGTGACCGACGTGGGACTGGTGGGCCATGTCGAGCCCGCCGGCGTACCGGACGTCGAGTTCCTCCCACTCCTGCCAGAACGAGGCAGCACTACTGCCGTACCGGGCTGCCAGCAGGTCCCCCACGCGAGGGCAATCCTCGGGCGAAGGGAGTTCGGGGGTCGGATCGGAATGGTCGACTCCCGGCTCGGGGGCCTGGAACGAGCCGGTCATCGTGAAGATGCGCCGACCACCCTGGCGAGCGGTCACGCTGCGGGTGGAGAAGTGCTGGCCGTCGCGCGAGACCTGCACGTCGTAGAGGATCGGCGAATCGGCCCTGCCCGGGCGCAGGAAATAGGCGTGCACTGAGTGCATTTGGCGGCCGTCGGGAACCGTGCGGTAGGCGGCGATGATCGCCTGGGCGAGCACCTGTCCCCCGTACGTACGCTGCATGCCGGTCTGCGCAGCCGGACCGCGGAAGAGATCCGGCTCGATGGCTTCGAGGTCGAGCACGTCGACGAGGTCGTGGATCGTCTTGGGCATGTCAGAAGCGGCCGTCGTCTTTCTCGCCGTTCTCCCGCTCGGCCAGGAAGCGCTCGAACTCGGCCCCGATCTCGTCGGCGGTCGGAACCGGTACGACGGACTCGGTGGCAGTGTCGTACGCCTCTTCCAGAGCCTGGACGAGTTCCTTGGTGTCGGCGGACTGCTCGATCTCGCCGTTGATCAGGTCGAGGGTCTCGGTCATCTCGTCCTTCAAGGTGAGGGACGGGATCACCAGTCCGGTGTCGTCCATCAAACCGTCGAGCACGACCGACAGGGCCTGCGGAAAGTAGACCTGCGAAAGATAGTGCGGCACGTGGGCGACGTAGCCCATCCCCACGCGGCCGGCCTGACCGGCTCGGTATTGAAGCAGGCCCGACCAGTGCCCCGGCACGTCCATCCTCTCGATGAGAGGCGGGTTGTCGTGCACCAAGCCCTCGTCTGTCGCCGTGCGGGTGAGACCGATCGGACGGCTGTGCGGTACGGCCATCGGAATCCCGGTCACGGTGTAGAGCCGCCCGGCGCCCAGCTCGTCGCAGATCCCCAGCACGGCTTGGATCGTCCGCTCCCATTGGCTGTCGGGCTCCGGGCCGTGGAGGAGCAGGTACGGCCGACCGGTGGCGTCCGTGAGCTGATCGAGGACCAGCTTCGGCTCGACCACCCCGACCCATTGGAACGTGTCGAAGGTCATCACAGGGCGACGGCTGCGGTAATCGTGAAGCTGGTCGATATCGAACGTCGCGACCCGCACCGGATCGGAGCTCCGCAGCAAGTGGCGCGCCGTGCCCTGCAGCACCCGGCCGGCATCGAGGAACCCCTCGAGCAGATGGATCACGGGGACGCCCTGGCCTCGGATCTCCGCCCACGGTCCGGGCGAGATCTCGTACAGCTCCCGCGGATCTCTCACTCGACCCAGGCTAACGGCCTGCCGAAGTCGGCGTGCCGGTCGCGCGGATTCCGCGCTGAGTACGGCCGATCCTCCCTCGGGCGGCCGACCCGGGCTGGTCGGGCCAGCCGACCGCGCCCTCAGCGCGCTGCAGCGAGCGCAGCGCGGACCCGCTTGGCCGAGATCGGTTCTGCCGTGCGCAACTGCTGGGCGAAGAGACTGACCCTCAGTTCCTCGATGAGCCAACCGACCCGGTCGACCTCGGGTGCCAGCGGTCCGGCGGGCTGCTGTTCGACCAGTACGGCGAACTCGTCCTCGAGGTCGGCGACGAGGTCGGCGTTGTCGCGGGTTCGGCCTGGGTTGGCGGCGTACGTCTCGAGGCGGATGACCGCAGCGTGCAGATACCGGGCCAGGTGCCCGAACCACGGCTCGGGGGTGGCGGAGACGAAGCCGTCGAAGACGAGGTTGCCGACCTGTTCGGTGACGTCGGCTGTGGTGTCGTCGGCCCTCAGTTGGGCCAGGCGGCGGGAGATGTCCTGTCGGTAGGCGAGGATCTCTCCGACGTAGGCCACCACCTGGCGCATGGCGTCGGCCGCCTGTTCGCGCACCCGGACCGAGAGCGACGCGAACGCGTCGGGGTCGCGGATCGTCCACGGTTCGATCCCGAGGGCTGCGACGACCTGGTCCAGGGCCTTGAGACGAGCGTCGGCGAGCAGGGCCGGGACGCTCCCGTACGGACTGGCGGCCAGCTGCAGCTTGGTCACGTTCGTCATCCGAGAAACGACCCACGAGGTCGGGTCCGGTGTGGTCAGAGCCAGCAGACGGCGCAGGCCCCGGCGGTGGCTGGCCCTGGCTCGGAGCACCGTGTCGAACACGCCGACGCCGACCGACGTGCGCTCGTCAGTCAGGGCCGGATAACCCACGAGTTCGGTGGCCCCTCGTCGCGTCACCAGTCGATCGTCCAAGGCAGGGAACGTCCAAGCCGTCGCTCCCGTGACGGCCGTCGCTCGACTGGCTTGGGTCAATGTCTGAGTGACCCGCGAAGCCAAACGCTCCTGCAGTACGGCGAGATCGTCACCGCGCGCGATCTCGCGGCCGTCGTCGTACACGACGAGGTTGACCTTGAGGTAGTCGGGGACGGCACGCTCGCCCCACTGGCCCTCGGGGTCCACCCCGGTGAGCATGCGCAGGGCCGCCGCGACCGCGCGCGGAAAGCCGACGTGACCTGGGGCGGTGTCGCCCGGCGCCACCGGGGCCGCGTCTGGGTGCGCGTCGAGCCACTCCAGGGCCGCTGATGCGTGGTTGGGAGCGGGCACGAAACTCGTCCGCAGATGCTTCGGGAGCGAGCGGATCAGCTCGGTCGCCAGTTCGAGGCGCAACCCCGGAACCTGCCAGGTGAACACCGCCGGCGGGAGCTGGTTGACGATCCCGAGCGGAATGTCGACGGTGACGCCGTCGTGGTGCGAGCCGAGGTCGAAGACGTAGCTGATCGGCAGGTCGTGCCCCCCGATCACCCATGTGTCGGGAAATCCGGTCGCATCCGCGGCGTCGGGGGCGACCAGGTCGTCCAGCGTGAGGTCGAGATACGCGTCGTCGCTCTGCCGCTTGCCCTTCCACCAGCTGTCGAAGTGACGCCCCGACACGACATCGGTCGGAACGCGGGCGTCGTAGAAGGCGAAGATCGTGGCGTCGTCGGCGACGATGTCGCGGCGTCGGGTGCGCTCCTCGATCTCCTCGGCCTGTTCCCGGACCGCAGCGTTCCGCCGTACGAAGTGATGTCGCGTGCGCCAGCGACCCTCCACGAGGGCGGATTGGATGAAGATCCGCCGTGCCTCGACCGGGTCGATCCGGGCGTAGTGCACCCGACGCCCGCTGACGATGGGTACGCCGTACAAGCTGACCGTCTCGGACGCCAGAACCGCCGCCTGGCTCTCAGACCAGACCGGCTCGGCGTACGTCCGGCGCAGCACGTGCTCCCCCACCGCCTCGATCCAGGCCGGATCGACGGCCGCGACGGTCCGGGCCCACAACCGGGTGGTCTCGACCAACTCGAACGCGACCGCGAGGTCGGGTGGCGTCTTCGCCACGGCCGAACCCGGGCTGATCGCCCAGCGGCTGCCGCGAGATCCAAGGTACTCACGGGGCCCGAGTCGGACTCGCTTGCGAGCCGGCAGATCCGTGCGTTCGTTGCGGGTGTCGAGCAACCCGACATGGCTCAGCAGGCCACTGACGATCGCGGTGTGCACGTGGTCGTACGGCGCTGACGAACTGTTGCGTTCGAGACCCAGTTCGGTGCAGATCTCGCGCAGCTGCGTGTGGAGATCTTGCCACTCGCGCACGCGGAGGAAGTTCAGATAGTCGTCGCGGCACATCCGACGGAACGCGTTGCCCGACAGGGCATGACGCTGCTCACGCAGGTAATCCCAGAGCCGAAGGTAGGCGGCGAAGTCGGACCCGTCCGGCTGGCCCGGAGTGCCGTCGGGGCCCGGCATCGGAGCCCAGAAGCGGCGATGGGCTGCGTCGGCCAGATCGCGCGCCTCGGTCGGGCGCTCCCGGACGTCGGGAATCGCCAGACCCGCAACCAGCACCTGCAGCTCACGCAGGCAACCGAGGCGTGACCCCTCGACCAGCATGCGGGCGAGCCGGGGGTCCACTGGGATCCTGGCCAGCAGGTGGCCGACGGCTGTCAAGCGGGGCCGCTCCCGATGACCGGCAACGAGCGCCCCCAGTTCGTCGAGCGTGCGCAGACCGTCGGTGATCTGGGCCGGGTCGGGGGCCTCGACGAACGGGAACGACGAGATCGCCCCGAGCTTCGCCTCGGCCATCTGGAGGATGACGCTCGCGAGGTTCGTGCGCAGGATCTCCGGCTCGGTGAACTCGGGGCGCGCGTCGAAGTCGTCGGAGGAGTAGAGACGAATACAGATCCCGGGCGCCACGCGGCCGCAGCGGCCGGCTCGTTGGTTGGCCGACGCCTGCGAGATCGGCTCGATCGGCAGCCGCTGCACCTTGGTTCGCTTGGAGTATCGAGAAATGCGGGCGGTGCCGGGGTCCACGACGTACCTGATGCCGGGCACGGTCAGAGACGTCTCGGCCACGTTCGTCGCCAGCACGATCCTGCGGCCGGTGTGGGGAGCGAAGACCCTATGTTGCTCGGCCGCCGAAAGCCTCGCGTACAACGGCAGCACCTCGGTGAACCTCAGGTCGAGGGCTCCGATGGCCTCCGCCGCGTCGCGGATCTCCCTTTCACCGGAACAGAAGACGAGGATGTCGCCGGATCCTTCGGCCGTGAGTTCGACGACCGCGTCGCAGATGGCCTCGGAGAGGTCCTTCTCGGTGGCGGAGGGAACGGCGGCAGGGCGACGTTTGGCCGTACGTGGAGAGTCCTCGTCGCTGACCGCGCCGTCGTCGCGCATGGGTCGGTAGCGCAATTCGACCGGGTACGTACGGCCTTCCACCTCGACGATGGGCGCCCCTCCGAAGTGGTCGCTGAACCGTTGGGTGTCGATCGTCGCCGACGTGACGATGACGAGCAGATCCGGTCGCCGGGGCAGGAGTTGCTTGACGTATCCCAGCAGGAAGTCGATGTTGAGGCTTCGCTCGTGGGCCTCGTCGAGGATGATCGTGTCGTAGCGGCGCAGATCCGGGTCGTGGGCGATCTCGGCCAGCAGAATGCCGTCGGTCATCACCTTGACCTGGGTGTCGGCGCTCGTCTTCCGGGTGAATCGGACTTGGTAGCCCACCAGGTCGCCGAGCGACGTTCCGGTCTCCTCCGCGATCCGCTCGGCCAAGGTCCGGGCGGCGATCCGTCGAGGCTGCGTGTGACCGATGCGTTTCCTGCCCGCGAGCAGGCAGATCTTGGGCAGCTGGGTCGTCTTGCCGGATCCGGTCTCCCCCGCAACCACGACGACCTGGCTGGCGAGCATCGCGGCGGCGATGTGGGGTACGGCGGCCGCGATCGGCAGGTCGGCGATCGTCAGGTCCATAGCGGCCACAGCCTACGCGTCGGCAAAGGAGGGCAAGCCTGCAGGCCTGGTCAAACCGGAGTGAGAATACCCCGGCACACCACACACGATCGCCCGGCGCGCCGACATGGACGCGCTGCCGATTCCTGTTCCAGCATTCCGAGGAGCTCCACCCGGGCGGCGCCAAAGCGATGATCGCCGGAGGTGCCATGGACGGCGTCGAGCGAGTGTTCGGCTTTCACGTGATGAACGGACCGGTGGGCACGATTGGCATTCCGAAAGGGGTGGCGACGTCGTCAGCCGGTGGCTGGACCCTCACCATCCAAGGGATCGGAGGGCACGGGTCGATGCCGCACCGGGCGACCGATCCGGTCATCTGTGCCGCCCACTGTGTCGTTGCCCTCAACACGATCGTGTCCCGCAACGTCAGCCCGTCGGACTTCTGTGTCGTCAACGTCGGGCTGCTCCACGCAGGTGAGGCGTCCAACATCATCCCCGACCAGGCCACGATCGGCTGCTCGATTCGCACCTACAGCGCCGATGCCGCCGAGATCGCGTACCGCCGCTGTGAGGAGATCATCGCCGGCGTCTGCGCGGCGTTCGGATGTACGTACGAACTGACGACGGTGTCGCCGTACCCGATCGTCTACAACGACCACGAACTCGTCGACGCGTGCCTCGCTTCCGCGCGCCAGGTGCTCGGCGGTGACGACTGGGCGGCGGAATGCCCACCGACGACCGCCTCGGAGGACTTCAGCGAGTTCACGTCGATGGCGCCGGGGGTGTTCGTCTTCGTCAACGCGGGCGACGAGAGCGACGGCCTGCCGTACCAGAACCATCACCCGAAGTTCGGGATTGTCGAGGACCCCACCTTGTTCCACGGCGTAGCGGTCGAGGTGCAGATCGTGCTCGATCAGTTGGCGGGCTGATCCGACGATCGTCGGGGCCTCACGAGACGAGGCACACGGGGCACGACGAATGGGCCAGCACCCCACGCAGCGGGCCGGAGAACGCGAGCCCCGTCACGGGGTGAGAGTGAAGGCCCAGGACCAAGAGGTCGATGCCCGCCGTCTGGGCGATCAGTTCCTCGACGGGAATCCCGTACAGCACCTCGCCCTCGATGCGAACGTCCGGATCCTGAAGGCGCACCTCGGCGATCAGCGCGTCCAGGTCGCGCCGGGCGACGGCGACCGTATCCCGTTCGCCGCCACGCGATCTGAAGGCTCGCAGGAGGCCGGTCGGCGGTGGTGGTACGACATGGGCCACCACAAGCGTCGAGTTGCGTGACCGAGCTTCCTGCAAAGCCCACAGCAGTTGGTGTTTCGAGCGTTCGGGTGCGGTCAGGGCGACCGCGATCCGGCCATGTCGATCGGTCGGATCCGGTGTCGAGACCGCGGAGATCACGATCAGCGGGCATTGGACGCTTCCGGCCAGAGCCACGCTCGTCGAACCGACGAACATCCTCTCGATGCCGCTCGTCGCGCGACGGCCCACGACGCAGAGCTCAGCGGCCTCGCTCAGGTCGGCGAGCACGGCCATGGGGTGGCCCATCAGGACTTCGGTGTGAATTCGGTCGTCGGGCATACCGAGCTCGACAGCATAAGCGCGAGCATCGTCGAGGGCTTCTTCACCCACTTGCGACAGGATCGTCGGGTCGTACACGACGCCCCACCCACCGGTGAGTACCCCGTCGTCGACGGCGTGGACCAACCACAGGTCGGTCCCGAGCCGGAGGGATGTTCCGGCGCCGTAGCGGACCGCTCGCAGCGCGTCGTCGGATCCGTCGACCCCGACCAGGATCCGTGGCCTCGTCGTGGGCTCGACCTCGGTGATCCGCTCGCCGCTCATGCCCCCAACCTAGTCCGCATCCGCGCTCGCGGAGACCGCTCGCCCCGTGAGGGATGCCAGGTGGATCGCGATCCTCACTCCGTCGTGCCCTGCGGTCCAGGGACGGGGAACCAGGCTCCCGCCGTACAGAGTGGTGTGGCCGTACCCCATGACCGACCAGCCGTCGGCCAGGGACACGTCGATGTCGTCGATCTGGAACGTGACGTCGCACCCACTGGCCAGGGTGCCGAGACGCCCGTCGGGCGCCGTCGCGAACACGACGACGCCCGACGGGTCGGTCTGATAGGCGATGGGGAGAACGACGATTCGCCCTTCGGAGGCGAATGCCACCCGCCCGATGCCGCGGCTGGCCACCAGGGCTCGGCACTCTTCGGTGTCGAGTTCCTCGAAATAGCCGCCGCTCATCGCCGTGTGCGCCTTCTAGACCTCGGCGCCCAACTTCCAATCGCGAACCTCGGGCATGTCCTGCAGGTTCTCGACGATGTACTCCTCGTGACGGGCCAGCTGCGACTCGCAGAAGGCGCGCAGCGCCTCCGAGCCCGCCGGGGCCACCTTGGCGTTGTTGAGCACGTCGAGGATCAGGTGGTAGCGCGAAGCGCGGTTCTTGACCACCATGTCGAACGGCGTGGTCGTCGTCCCTTCCTCGATGAACCCGCGGACGCGGAAACGATCGGCGTCGGGACGCCCGTGCACGAGCTGATGGATCGCCCCCGGGTAGCCGTGGAACGCGAAGATCACGTCCTTGGTGTCGGTGAACAGCTCGCGGAAGTACGTCTCGCTCATGCCGTGCGGATGGTCCTTCGGCCTCCGCAGCGTCATCAGGTCGACCACGTTCACCACGCGGATGCGCAGCGCAGGCAGCTTCTGCTTGATGATCTCGGCCGCTGCCACGGTCTCCAGCGTCATGATGTCGCCGGCGCAGGCCATGACGATGTCGGGCTCGCCCTGGGTCTCCTCCGAACCGGCCCACTCCCAGATCGAGGCGCCCTTCGTGCAGTGTTCGATCGCCTCGTCCATCGTCAGCCACTGAGGCTGTGGCTGCTTGTCGATGACGATCAGGTTGACGTAGGACTTCGACTTGAAGCAGTGGTCGGCCACGCTGAGCAGCGTGTTCGCGTCCGGCGGCAGGTAGATCCGACCCACCTCGCCGCGGTGGTTCAGCACGACCTGGATCAGGCCCGGGCCCTGATGGCTGAAGCCGTTGTGATCGTTGCGCCACGCGGTGGAGCTGAGCAGGATGTTGAGGCTCGGCACCTTGGCACGCCACGGCAGGTGCGACGCCTCCTGCAGCCACTTCGCGTGCTGCACCGTCTGGGACGCCGACACCATCGCGAACGCCTCGTACGTTGCGAAGAGACCGTGCCGCCCGGTGAGGTTGTAGGCCTCCAGCCAGCCATGGCAGCTGTGCTCAGAGAGCACTTCCATGACCCGGCCGTTCGGGCTGAGCTTCACGTCGTTGGCGTTGACCGACTCCATCCAGGCACGGTCGGATACCTCGAAGACGGCACCGATCCGGTTCGAGTTGGCCTCGTCGGGGCAGAACAGGCGGAAGTTGTTCGGGTTCAGCTCGTAGGCCGCCTTCATCAGTTCGCCGAGCTTGCGGGTTGACTCGATCCGGTCGATCGCCCGATGGGTGACGTCGACCGCCAGGTCGCGGAAGTCGGGCAACTTCAGATCCTGCGCCAGCAGGCCGCCGTTGGCGTGCGGCGTGCCCGACATCGAGATGTTCTTCTCCGGGTTGGCCTGCTTGACGAGGTCGACCAGTGTGCCGTTCTCGTCGAACAACTCCTCGGGCTTGTAGGAGCGCATCCACTCCTCGAGCATCGCGAGGTGCTCGGCGTTCTCCTTGACACCGCTGAGCGGAACCTGGTGAGCCCGCCACGTGCCGGACACCTGGATGCCGTCGACGACCTCCGGGCCGGTCCAGCCCTTCGGGGTGCGCAGGATGATCATCGGCCACGTGGGACGCTCGGCCGGAATCGGGCCGTCGCCACGGTACGACGCCTGGATGGCGGAGATCTTCTCGTACGCCTCAGCCAAGGCCTCGGCGAACTTGTAGTGCATCTCGGGCAGGTCTTCGCCCTCGACCCACAGGACCTCGTAGCCGTGACCCTCGAACAGGCTCTGGACCTCGTCCTTCGGCTTGCGCGACAGCACCGTCGGGGCGGCGATCTTGCCACCGTTGAGATGCAGCACCGGCAGGACGGCACCGTCGTGGGCCGGGTTCAGGAACGAAATTCCCTTCCAGGAGCCCTCGAGCGGACCAGTCTCGGCCTCGCCGTCACCGACCACGGAGATCGTCAGCAGGTCGGGATTGTCGAATGCCGCGCCGAACGCGTGGATCAGCGCGTACCCGAGCTCGCCACCCTCGTGGATCGAGCCGGGGGTCGTCACCGACACGTGCGACGGAATGCCACCGGGAGCGGAGAACTGACGGAAGAACTTGAGCAGGCCGGCTTCGTCCTCGGTGATGTTCGGGAAGGCATCGGTGTACGTGCCTTCCATGTACGACGCACCGATCAGAGAGGGGCCACCGTGGCCGGGGCCGGTGATGAACAGACATTCCTGCCCTGTGTGACGAATCAGGCGCGACACGTGCGCGTAGACGAAGGCCAGGCCCGGCGACGTGCCCCAGTGGCCCAACAGCCGAGGCTTGATGTGTTCCGGCTTGAGCGGCTCGCGCAGGAGGGGGTTGGCCATGAGGTAGATCTGGCCGACCGTCAGGTAGTTGTTGGCTCGCCACCACGCATCCAGGGGGGCGAGTTCGGCTTCGGTGAGAACAGGAAGCTTGGTCATGCCGTCAAACTTATCGTGCGGTCTGCGGCACCGAGCCTCGCGGGGATGATTAGCTCCAGGCAACCAACGACAACTTTTCGGGAGCTTGTCAGCGGTCAAGCGTCGTCCCTTGTCACGGTGAAAACACCTCGCACCATCGGTCCAGCGCTTCCCTATGAATTCGAGGCGAAGGTGGTGCGTCCTTGGAGCGCGGCAGCCAGGTGATCGTCGACGGCGTCGGCCACGTGGGCTACCTCTTTGAACACTTGGTGCAGGTGCGCGGGTACGAGGGGTTGGGCCAAGCACGACATCGAGCCGAACACCTTGTCACGTAGCAGCCAGAACCTGACGAACCTGCTCTCGGCGTTCACGTCGTTGAGGACCTCGGCGGCTCGCGACCGGCCGGTGACGTCGTGCACGACGACTGCGAAGGCGATGACTTCCCGTGCATCGGGTGTAGTCCGCACGAACATCATGGTCGAGCCGACCCGGATCGCGAAGTCACCTTCGGAGTCGCGGAACGCGGGGTATCCGAGCAGGGCTTCCAGTTCCCTGGCCACGAGGCCGTCCAGATCGGCGGCGTCGACCGGCATCGTGGCGACCAAGGATTCGGGCGGGTACGGCAGGCGCTCGCCACGGCGGTCCGGTAGGGGCTCTTCGGGCGCTTCCGGACGCAGCAGACCGTCGATGTTGTCCGAAGTCAGGAACACCGGGTGCTGGACGCGGAAAACATCGCGCAGCGTGGCGACCGACACCTCGGCCAACTCAGCCGTGTGGTCCTGGGACCACTGGCCGTGGTAGTCCTGCGAGTCAGGGCCCGGAGAGATCCAGCCGAGCGCCGACAAGGCGGCTTCCTGTTCCTCGGTCAGTTGGAACGCCAGCCCCAGGCTGGCGTCGGCGCTGGCTTCGGCGACGAGGGTGCCGAGTCGCGGGCAGCCGTACCGCAGGAACGGAGCGATCTGCTCGTCGGCCGATGCGCTGCCGATCGTCAGCGTCGCTCCGTCGTCCATCACCGACAGGACATCGGCAAGGGTGTCCGTGAAGGCGGCCCAGGCTTGTGCCGTACTTCGATCGAGGTCGAAGTCGTCGATATCCATGCCGCACCTCCTGGCTCGAACCTACAACAGGGCCGCCAGGAGCCCGATCACGACGGCCGACGTCGCCGTGGCGCGGAAGATCGTGTTGCGGGCGAACAGTTCCCGCACGCCGTACCGCATCGCGAAGATGTAGACGTTCTGGGCCGGCGGCAGCGCCGCGATGATGGTGACGGCCCGCACCGTCGCCAGGGGCAGCCCGAACGCGAACCTCGCGAGGGTATAGGCCATCAACGGTTGCAACAGGCACTTGATGACGACGAGGACGTTCGATTCGGTGGATTCGGCCGTCTTCTTCGGGCGCGGGTCGAGCCGCAGTGACACTCCGAACGCCAACAGCATGGCGGGTACGGCGATGCCTCCCAACATGTCGAGAGGGGTCGCGAGGATCGTGGGTACGGAGATGTGCAACAGGTTCAGCGTGAGCCCGGCCAATACCCCCACGGTCAGCGGATTGCGTACCGGCAAGGTCAGCAGCTTGGCCAAGGGCACAGCGCCACCCGATTCTCGGGCCTTGCAGTAGTCCAGGTGGGCCATCCCGAGGGGCTGGAGGATCGCCAGCTGCATGAGCAGGACGGGAGCGATCCAGGCGGCGTCACCCAGCGCGTACGTCGCAACGGGCAGTCCGAGGTTGCCTGCGTTGGTGTAACACGACAGGAACATCCCGATCGTTCGATCAGCGGGCTTGGGCCTGAAGAACAGCAGGGCGGCGGCGACGTACACGAAGGCCGCTCCGACGATCGCTCCCCCGGTGGCCAGGACGCTGCGGGCGAAAACGTGACTCATGTCAGCCCTCGACATGATCATGAGCATGAGCGCCGGAGAACTCACCAGCAGCGCGACCTTCGACAGCATCTTCTGGTGCGAGGTGTTCAACACCCCGATCTGGGCGCACAGCACGCCCACGAGGATGAGGACGCCGATCGTGACGTACCCGGTCAGCGCTTGCACGCTGGCACATTACGCCGAGCGCGAGGGACGGAAGGCCCTCGGGCGGCTCTCTCAACGCGCTCGCCTCGATCTTGGGCCATCGCAACGGCGACGGCTACCCTGAGCGACGACCGACCGAACTCGATCAGGAGGACGCGTGGACCCGACCAAGTGGGGAGCCCCGTACCCGATCGTCGTCGTTGCGCTGTTCGTCATCGTGATGCTCAGGGCGAACGGGACTTACTGGTTGGGCCGGGGGGCCGTGGCCGGGACCGAGCGCACCAAGCTCCGAGGCCTGGTCCACACCCCTGGGTACGTCCGGGCCGCCGGTTGGCTCGGACGCTGGGGGGCACCTGCGGTCACGGTCAGCTTCCTGACCGTCGGCATCCAGACCTTGGTCAACCTCGCCGCGGGCGTCACCCGCATGCCGCTGCGTCGCTATCTGCCTGCGGTGGTCGTCGGCTCGGTCGCGTGGGCGTTCATCTATGCCACCGCGGGGTTCGTCGGAGTCGAGATGCTCGGCACGTTGTACGACCGCTCGCCGGTCCTCGCCGTGTCGCTCGGCATCGCGCTGTCGGTCTTGTTCGCCGGGTGGGTCCTCCTCCAGGTGCGAGGGGCACGCCGACACGGCCTCGCGGTCACCGAAGCCGTACCAGAACCTGTCGTGATCGGCGCCGAAGCGCCGACGACGGGCCCGAGCACCGATCACTGATCCGCACGGAGCCTATTGCTGCACGTACCCGACCGTGATCACCCCGGAGTCGAGGTTCCCGATCGCGGCGAAGGCGGCCCGAGAGAGGTCGAGGCAGCGGCCTGATACGTACGGACCGCGATCGTTGATCCGAACCAACACGCTCTTGCCGTTGGCCTGGTTGGTGACCTTGAGCACGGTGCCGAACGGCAGGGTGCGGTGGGCGGCGGTCATCGCGTTCGGGTCGAAGGCCTCGCCACTGGCGGTCGGCTGAGGATCCCCGTACCACGACGCCTGACAGGTGGTGACCGGCTGAGACGACTGCGCCGTACCCGAGGCGACCGGGCCCGCGGCACCGACCGGAACGATGTAGCCGGCGTTGACCCAGCGCAATGCGCCGTCGCGCACGATCTGTGCGACTCCGTTCTGAGTGACGCCGGTCACGTCCAGGATCGTGCCCGCCGGCACGTCGCCCAGGTTGACGAACGACGCATCCGAGGTGGTCCGGATCATGAGGGCTGCCGTGGCCCGGACCTGACTGGTCGTCGGCAGCGCCGCGCACGAGGTCGGCGACGACGTCGTCAGGTAGGCCGCCGACACCCAGCGCGTCGTACCTGCAAACAGAATCGACCGGTACCCGTTGCTCGATTCGCCGGTCAGGGTGACCTGAGTGCCCGAACTCACCACGGTGACGACCGGCGACGACAGGCTGGGCCCGGACCTCACGTTGAGCGCAGCGGTGGTCCAGGCCGTACCCGTGGGCGAGGCGGTCGTGGTCGGCGCTGTGGCGGCGGACGAGTCGCTGGCGAGGTACGCCGAGGCGACGTACGCCGTACGCCCGCCGTAGCTGACGGTCGTCCAGCCGCCGCTCGACGCGCCGACCACCGTGACGACCTCCCCGGTGCGAAGGACGCCGAGAATCGACGCCGACGTGGAGGGTCCGGATCGCACATTGAGACCGCCGTTGGCCGTGACCACCGTGCCGGCGACCGCAAGGGGTCCGGCCGCGATTCCCAACCCCGTCAGACCTACGGCACCGGCAAGACCGACCACGGCGGCACGAACGACTGCTAGCACGGCGATTCCTCAGGTTGGCGGGCGGAACGCCGCTAGTCAGCGACACAAGCTGGCCCGTCGCAAGCCGAACCCGAGGAATTGCCTGAGAAACCCTTGAGACGAACTTCACAGTCGAGAGTCGCAAACACAACAGCGGTGGCCGGCCCCCATGGGACCGGCCACCGCCAGGTGAGCAAGATCAGCGCTGTACGCGCGCGTTGCCCTTCCAGATCGACCACACCTGGTCCTCGTCGGCCGGTGCGCCGTAGTCGGTCAACGACGCGGCAGCCAGAGCGCCGGTCGCCCACCCGAACTGCATGCACTTCTCGGCCGGCCAGCCCTTGAGGATGCCGTACAGCATGCCGCCCACCGAGCCGTCGCCGCCGCCGATGCGGTCGAAAACGCCGATCGACCGCAGGTCTGCGACCTGGAAGTCGTTGTCGCCCCAGACGATCATGCCCCAGAGGTGCTGGTTGACCGACACGACTTCGCGCAGCGTGGTCGCGATGAACTCGGCCTTGGGGTACGCCTTGCGGATCCGCCCGATCATCTCCTTGAACGAGTCGACCTTGTCGCCAATCCCCTTGCCCCCGGCCTCCGGGCCTTCGATACCCAGGCAGAGCTGGAAGTCCTCCTCGTTGCCGATCAGGATGTCGCACTCCTCGGCGATCTCGGTAAAGGCTTCACGCAGCTCGTCTTCGCGGCCCTTCCAGAACGACGCGCGGTAGTTCATGTCCATCGAGATCGCTGTGCCGTGTTCCTTGGCGGCGCGTGCCAAGGCCAGGCAGAAGTCCTTCGTCTGCGGCGACAGGGCGGCCACCAGACCTGACATGTGGAGGATCTTGACGCCCTCTTCGCCGAACAGCTTGTCCAGGTCGAAGTCCTTGACGTCGAGCACAAGGCCGACCTCACCCGCGCGGTCGTTCCACACGCGGGGGGCGCGGCTGCCGTACCCCGAATCCGCAATGTTGAACTGGTGCCGGTAACCCCAGGCCCCACCTTGTGGGATGTCGGGGCCGCGGTAGTCCATGTTGCGGCTGCGCAGGTCGGCCTTGATGAACGCCGAAATCGGGCTGCCCTGAACGAAGTTGGTCAGCGCCAAGGTGGGCTCACCGAGATGCGAGGTGACGCTCGCGACGTTGGTCTCGGCCGACGTGGCCTGCATGAAATAGCGGTTCGACGTGTGGACCGACTGCTGGTTCTCGGGGGTGATCCGAACACCCATGGAGGTGGGCACGACGAGGGACCACTTGGCGTCTTCGCGGAGTTGCATTGACTCATCCTTCGCACTGAGGCACACCGACGCTCGGCGTGCGAGGTTCAGCGTCGATCCTGCCGAGGCACCCCGAACCGGTCAGGGGTTGCCGCGTGTTTCACCTCGGGCCAAGGCTTTGTCGATATCGCGGACGGACCTGACCTGCCACAATCACACCCTGAGATCGGTCACCAGGAGGTCTGTCATGAGCCGTCCCATCCACTTCGAGATCCACGCCACCGACGTCGAACGGGCGGTGAAGTTCTACGGCGACGCGTTCGGCTGGAGGTTCGAGGACTGGAGTGAATACGCCCAGACTCCGTACTTCGGCGCTGTCACAGGCACCGAGGACGAGCCCGGCATCAACGGGGCCATCATGGCGCGTCACGGCGACTTCGACGGCAATGGAGCCCCCGTGAACGGGGCCGTGCTGACGATCGGTACCGACGACTACGACGCGGCAGCCGAGAAGATCCTGGCCGCCGGGGGCATCGTCGCCATGCCGAAGATGGCTCTGCCCGGCATGGCGTGGCAGGGCTACTTCCAAGACACCGACGGCAACGTCTTCGGGCTGCACCAGCCCGATCCCGAGGCGAAGTAGGCCTGCGCGGCTGCCGCCTCCGTCAGGAGTCGGGGGGGTCTGACGACGTCGAACCGGAGTCGGCGGCCGGATCCGTGCTGCTCTCGACGCGGTCAGTCGTCGTCTCCGTGACAGGCGCCTTTCCGGCCCGACGACGCCGGACGTACCAGACGACCGGAGCCGCGACCAAGGCGGCCACGAGCGCGAAGGGCAGCAGGGCCCCGACCACAGTCAGCAGAACGACCAATGAGCTCTCAAGTGCCCGCCATCCGGCCTTGATACCGGCGAGGAAGCCCGTGTCGGGTTCGACGACCTTGGCCTGCGCAGGCGTGACCAGATTGATCGTGATCGGCGACGTCTCGACCATGTTCGCCAGGGCCTTCTGCTGTGCGAGCAGGGATTCCAGGTCGGACTGCCGTCTGGTCAACTCCGATTCGACCTGAGCGATCTCGGTGACCGAGCCCGCGCGCTTGAGGAGTTCCTGCATGCGGGCGATGGACTCACGCATCGTGGCGATCCGCGCGTCGATGTCGGCGACCTTCGTGGTGACGTCGGCAGTCTGGACCGAGCGCACCGTGATCTTGCCGACGGTCGCCACGTCGTTCATGGTAGCGTCCAGCTGCCCTGCGGGCACGGTGAGCACCAGGGTCGACGTCGAACGAGACGACGTGGACTCCACCACGACGATGTTCTCGTTGGTGACGACGCCGCCGCGGCCGATCACGATGCTGCGGAGCTTGGCCGCTGCCTCAGATGCATCGTCGACGATCACGGTCATGGCTGCGGTGCGGGTGATCTGTCGGCCGTCGACGACCGGGCCTTGCGGGTTCGCCGGATTGGCTGCGGTCGCCTTGCCGGCCACCGTCGCTTCGGCCGGAGCCGCCTGGTCCTGCCGGTAGTTCCCGGGTTCACTCCCGGCGCTCCCGGTCGCAGTGGCGCCGCATCCGCCGAGCAGCAGCGCACCACCGAGCGCGAGGGAAGCGATGAGACGGATCGGCCTGGGTGTCATGGTGAATCGCCCTTTCGTGAGCTGCCGGACACGGTCAAGACGCCCGACCCCACGATCCGGTTGACCAGCCGGTCAGGAAAGATCCCCCGAGGGGAGCCGGAGCCAGCCGTACCTCGCCTCGATGTGCCCACCGCTTCCCAGATGGTCGAGCAGGCCGCGCTGCAGACGGGTCTCCCGCGGCAACTGTTCACGCGGCGTCGTGGGTGCCCGAAAGACGAAGTCCAGCGCCGATTGGTCGGACACGTGGCCCGTCGCGAAGAGCCGGAACCGGGCACCGAATCGGGCGATGTTCGAACCCGGCACCAGGCGCTGCAAGACCGGGTCGAGGAGCCAGGAGTCACACGTGGCGTACGTGATCGGCGTCAGTTCTGCGAAGTGCCGATCGAAGAACGGTCGGGCCTGGGCGAACGAGGCGTCGACCGCCTCGGTGGTCATCGGACCGGATTCCGGGATGTGGGTTTCGACCACCACCCGTCCGGGTACGGCTTCCAGACCCCCCTCGTCGAGTTCCGTCTGCGTGAGGGACAGCTCGGCCAGGTTGAACTGCAACCGCCCGAGGTCGAACAGCACGCCTCGCAGGTGGTGCTGAAGCCACTGCTGCTCGAGGAAGCCGCGGATGCCGTACTGCCGGCGGGCGATGCGCACGTGCCGGCCCACGTCGGCGAGCGTGGCCCGCGAGACGCTCTCCGGAATCCCGCGGGCGCGGTGTCCCGCCAGTGTTACCGGCAGACACGCGGCGTAGGCCACGACGTAGAACCACCGATCCACCAGGTCGGCGGCGGAGTCCCGAGGATCGAACCGCGTCGGCAGGTCGAGAGAATGCCACGGGACAAGGAGTTCGTGAGCGGACCTCAACTGGTCCACGACACTGCCCATCTGCTGAGCCAGGGCCGCGTCCGACCCCACGAGTCGGGCGGCCACGCGCACCTGGTCGATGTCCTGGGCGTCGAGATCGAACCAGGTCAGGCTTTCGGTCACCGATGAGAGCTGCACCTCCTCATGCCACAGGGCTCCGACGTCCTCCGTCAACCCCGTTCATTTAGCAAGACGATCGTTGTCTTATTTGATGAGGCATGCCTAAGTAAGGTAAACCTCACTTCATGATCTTCGATGTCTCCCGACGACAACTCCTGACCGGCGCTGGGGGCGCCCTGGTCGCTGCCCCGCTGCTCGCGGCCTGTGGCGGATCGACTGCAGCACCCGCCGCGTCGCCCGGCACCGGTTCGGTCTCTGGTTCGATCACGGTCTACAACGCCCAGCACGAGAGCCTCACCCAGGCCTGGGCCGACGGCTTCAGCAAGGCCAGTGGTGTGACCGTGACCATGCGGCAAGGCAGCGACACCGAGATGGCCAACCAGATCGTCGCCGAAGGCACCGCCTCACCGGCCGACGTCTTTCTGACCGAAAACTCCCCGGGCATGACGATGGTCGCCGATCAGGGCCTGTTCGCCCCGATCGCGTCTGCCACCCTGGCCCAGGTACCCGCTGGCTACCGGCCCTCGAGCGGCGACTGGACCGGCATTGCAGCACGCTCGACGGCTTTCGTCTACAACACGGGCAAGCCGGTCGCCTCGGCCCTGCCCACCACCCTGGAGGATCTGGCGAAGCCGGAGTGGAAGGGCCGCTGGGCCGCGTCTCCGTCGGGCGCCGACTTCCAGGCCATCGTGTCTGCTCTGCTGGCGCTCCGAGGCAAGGACACGACACTCGCGTGGCTCGACGCGATGAAGTCGAACGCGGCGATCTACAAGGGCAATTCGGCGGTGCTCAAGGCAGTGAACGCCGGAGAGGTCGAGTCGGGCGTGATCTACCACTACTACTACTTCGGCGACCAGGCGAAAGGTGGCACCAACTCCGGCTCCGTGGGAGTGCATTACTTCGGCCACCAGGATCCGGGAGCTTTCGTGTCGCTCTCCGGCGCCGGCGTGTTGAAGTCGAGCAAGAACCAGGCAGCCGCGCAGGCCTTCGTGGCCTACCTCACGAGCGCTGCCGGGCAAGCCGTACTGCGCGACGGCTCGTCGTTCGAGTACCCGGTCGCCTCCGGCGTCGAAGCCAACCCGGCCCTGAAACCCCTGGCCGCACTGGATGCCCCCACGCTCGACCCGGCCAGCCTGAACGGCCCAGACGTGATCACGCTCATGCAGCAATCCGGATTGCTCTAGCGATGGCCGCTGCCCGGGTCGCGCCCGCCTTGCCCGGCCGCCCGACCGAGAGGTTGGTCGGTCGGGTTCGGCGTCCAGCGTGGAGTGCTGTCCTGGCGACGGTGGCGATCGCGGCGGCGTGTCTGGTGCCGGTGTCGTACGTCGTCGTCGCGACGTTCGGTGCCGGCCCGTCGCTGATCCGTCAGCTCGTGCTGCGACCACGCGTACTCGAACTGCTGGGCAACACCCTGGTTCTGGTCGGCGTGGCGACCCCGGTCTCGATAGTGGTCGGCGTCGCGGCGGCCATGTTGGTCAGCCGATGTGCTCTGCCGTTTCGCCGCCTCCTGACCGCGACCTTTGCCGCACCTTTGGTCGTACCCGCCTTCGTCGCCAGCTACTCGTGGGCCACGGTCTGGCCGTCGATCGGAGGCCTGGCCGGCGCGAGCTTGGTGGCGGTGACGTCGTACTACCCGTTCGTCTACCTGCCCGTGCTCGCCGCCCTCCGCCGCCTGGATCCGGCGGTCGAGGAATCCGCGCGATCGCTCGGGCTACGGCCCGCGGGTGTGTTCGTGCGGGTCGTGCTCCCCCAGCTCAGACTGGCCGTCCTCGGCGGCGGACTGCTGGTGGCACTGCACCTGCTGGCCGAGTACGGGGCGTTCGCGTTCGTCAGGTACGACACGTTCACCACGGCGATCTACGACCAGTACAAGTCGACCTTCGCCAGCGCAGCCGCAGCCATGCTGGCCGCGGTGCTGGTGGTGTTGTGCCTGGTCCTGCTCGTGGCCGAAGTGAGGGTACGAGGACGGGCTCGGTACGCACGACTCGGGGCCGGCGCAGCCCGTCGGGTACGGCTCACTCGCTTGGGCCCGTACGCCCCCGCCGCCTGGGTGTTCGTCGTGGTCGTCGCCGGAGCGAGCCTCGGTGTTCCTGCCTGGAGCCTCGGCCACTGGCTTGGGCTGGGAGGTTGGACGGTCTGGAACGCCGCGGTGGTGGCGGCGCTCGTCTCGACGGCGGGGTACGGGCTCGTCGGTGCGATCGTCACCACCGCCGCCGCGATCCCGGTGGCGTGGCTCAGCGTGAGGCACCCGTCCCGCTGGACCCGGTCACTGGAGGCCACGGTGTTCGTCGCGGCCTCGCTGCCGGGGATCGTGGTCGGCCTCGCGATCGTGACGGTTGCGATCCGGGCACTGCCGATGCTCTACCAGACCCCGGCGGCGCTGGTCGTGGCGTACGCAATCGTCTTCCTGCCCCGGGCCGTGGTGACCGTCCGGGCGAGCATTGCGCAGGCGCCGGCGTCCCTCGAAGAGACGGCCCAGAGCCTGGGCCTGCCCCCCGTACGTGCCTGGCTGCGCGTCACGGTCCCCCTCGTCGCGCCAGGAATCGCGGGGGCAGCAGCGTTGGCGTTCCTGGGCATCGTCGGCGAACTGACCATGACGTTGATGCTGTCTCCGACCGGGACCCGCACCCTCGCCACGGCGTTCTGGTCGCTCTCCGGCGAGATCGACTATCCGGCGGCGGCGCCGTACGCCGTGCTGCTGGTGCTCGTGTCGATCCCGATGACGTACCTCCTGATGGCCCAATCCCGCGCCGACGAAGTGGAGAGCAGATGAGCACACCGGTCAGCATCGCCGTCGACGGGGTGAGCGCCGCGTACGGCTCCACCGTGGTTCTGCGCGACGTCGACCTCACCGTCGGACCGGGCGCCGTGACCGCCGTCGTCGGCGCCTCAGGCTCCGGCAAGACCACGCTGTTGCGGTGCATCGCCGGTTTCGAACAACCCGTCGCCGGGCGGATCCTGATCGGCGACGACATCGTGGTGGCTCCTCAGGCGACGCCGGTCCCCGCCCACCTGCGCGGCGTCGGTTTCGTGGCGCAAGACGGTGCGTTGTTCCCCCATCTCAGCGTGGGCGCCAACGTGGCGTTCGGACTGCCCCGCGCCCAGCGCACGCCCGGCCGGATCGCCGAGTTGCTGGAGTCGGTGGCGCTCGATCCGGGGATGGCCGCGCGGCGCCCCGACCAACTCTCGGGCGGCCAGCAACAGCGGGTCTCGCTCGCCAGGGCGTTGGCGCTGCGACCTCGGGTGATGCTGCTCGACGAGCCCTTCTCGGCTCTCGACGCACATTTGCGTGAGCAGACCCGTGACGTGGTCGGATCGGTCCTGCGCGACGCCGGGGTGACCACGATCCTCGTCACCCACGACCGCGCAGAAGCGTTGTCGTTCGCCGACGAGGTAGCCGTACTGGAAGCCGGAGAACTGCGCCAGGTCGGAGCTCCGCATCATCTGTACGCCCAGCCGGCCGATGCGTCGACCGCGCGCCTGCTCGGCGCGACCGTCGAATGTCAGGGGTTCGTGCGCGACGGAGTCGTGTCGTGCCCGTTCGGCCAGGTGCCGGCGCCGGGTCGTCCGGACGGGGAGGTACGGCTGGTCGCCCGCCCCGAGCACGTCCTGGTCGCTCCGGCATCGGGTGAAGGGACGGGGTGGCGCGTCGTGGGTCGGACGTTCCACGGGGACCACGTGCGGCTCAAGCTCGTCGCCGTGAACTCCGACGTCGCCACGGAGGTGACGGTTCGGACTGGAAACGAAGATGTGCGGGTCGGCGATCACGTCGCGTTGACCTGCACGGTGCCGCCGCGGATCTTCGCGGCCAGCTGAGCTCGTTCGCAGCTCGGCCGAACGACGGCGCCGACGCTGGTGCCGAGGCGGCGGTCTGGACGCCTGCCGTACTGTCGTGAGCGACACCGCAGTCACATCACAGGGGAAGACCTCATGGATCCGAAGACCACCGCCGTCGTGTTCATCGAGTACCAGAACGACTTCACGTCCGAGGGAGGCGCCCTGCACGGGGCGGTCGCCGAGTCGATGGCGGACACCGGCATGCTCGACACGTCGGCCGACGTCGCCCAAAGCGCCCGAGACGCGGGCGTCACCGTGATTCACGCGCCGATCACGTTCGCCCAGGGATACGGGGAGATCACCGCTCACCCGTACGGCATCCTCGCCGGAGTCGTGAACTCCAACGCCTTCGTCAAGGACTCGTGGGGTGCGGATTTCGACCCTGCGATGAAGCCGGCCGACGGCGACATCGTCATCGAAGGCAAGCGCGGCCTCGATGCCTTCGGCAGCACCAATCTCGATTTCGTCCTGCGGAGCAAGGGAATCAAGACCGTCGCCCTCGCAGGATTCCTCACGAACTGTTGCGTCGAGTCGACGATGAGAAGCGCGTACGAGAAGGGGTTCGAAGTCGTCACCCTCACCGATTGCGTCGGCGCGACCAGTTCAGAGGAGCACGCCAACGCGATCAAGTACGACTACCCGATGTTCTCCAAGCCCATGACGAGCTCGGAGTTCCTCGGTCAGATCGAGGGCGACTCCGAGCCGTCGGACACGAGTCGCGGGTACTAGGTTCCGCTGTACCGCAACCCGTGACCCAGGCCGTACGTGTTGCCGTCGGAGTCGACGTAGGCGTAGGTGAGTCCTTCGGGCATGTACTGCTGCTTGGCGAAGCCGGGCACGTCGTTGGGCGAGATGCAGGTCCCCTCCTCGTCGACGGCGATGACCGCCTCGCTGGCGGGAAGGGTGATCGGCAGTTGGCCGGTCGGCTGGAATGCGCCGGTGATGACGTCGTATTGCGCGTCGTAGAACGTGGAGAACCCGGCCAGCATGGCGTCGGCCAGGGGCTCGACCGAGTCGAGGATCCACGGCAGTGACACGTTGACGCTGATGACGACCTTGGCGCCGCGCTTGCGGGCGCTTTCGCAGGTGTCGAGGAAGCGCTTGACGCCGGTGACCGTCGTCTCCGGGTACCAGTCGCCGGTCAGCGAACGCAGCGGCTTGTCTTCACAGATGGTGAGTTCGAGCAGGCCGGGCGTCGCGTTGAAGTAGTTCCCGGACTGCGGATCGAGGAACAGGACGACCGCGTCGGCGGCCTCCGGGACCTCCACCAGGTCGAGCCCGGCGCATTCACGCGCTTGTGCGCGGGCCTGAGCGGTCTTGGCGGCGGACTGTCGCGGGTCCTTGTGGAAGACCTCGACGTACACGCTCGTGCCCTCAGCCAACGGGAGGGTCCCGCCGCTGTTCTTGAGCACGACCGTGGACTTGCGGTGCGCGGTTTTGGCCAGTTCCCATCCGGGTGAGGTCGCAACTGCGTCGTCGGCTGCGGTGGCGTCGACGTACGTCTTCTCGTCGAACAGTCCGAGCGCGAACATTTCCTGGAGCAGCCGCTGGCACGCCTGGTCGATCCGAGCAGGGCTGATCCACCCGTTGTCGATGGCCGCTTTGAGGTCGTCGATGTTGTTCGTGTCGGCGATGATGTCCGTACCCGCATTGACGGCCTTCGCGAACCGCTCCGGCCTGCTCAATTCCTCGACGCCCCAGCACATGTTGTCGGTGATGCCAGAGTCGGAATTGACGTAGCCGGTGAACCCCAGCCGATCCCGCAAGATGTCGTTGAGCAGGTAGTGGTTGAACGCGAATCCGACTTCTTCGTACGGCACGTCCACGCCGTCGATCGACTGCCAGTGGCTCTTCTTGATCGACGGGGCGGAGTAGTACGGCATGAACGACGACGTCTTGACGGCGGCGCGGAACGGCGGCAGATGGTAGGTCTCGAGGCTGCCCGGAGTCGGGTAGCAGTTCCACTTGCCTTCCTTGTAGTGGGGGTCGAAGCCGTTCTCTCGCGGCCCACCGCCGGGGAAATGCTTGATCGTGGTGGCGAGGCTGTCGGGGCCGAGTTCGTCGCCCTGAAGCCCCTGGACAAGCCGCTCGATGATCTCGCTGATCAGCTCGGGGTCCTCGCCGAACGTGCCGTAGATCCGCTGCCACCGGGGATCTGTGACGACGTCGGCCATGTACATGTAGCCCTTGCGAATGCCCGTGGCGTTCCATTCCTGGCGGACGGCCTCGGCGAACTCCGAGATGAGAGACGCGTCACCGCCGTCGGCGATGTCACCCTTGACTGCTGCGGCCAGGCCCATCGTGGCCGGGAAAGTCGAGAATATGCCCACGGCGTCGTTCATGCCGAAGACCATCTCGCCGTTCTCGTTGCGTGAATTCGAGGCGGAAATCGTGGGGATACCCAGCCTCGTCGCTTCTGCGATCTCGTTCATCGCGTTGTTCCAGGCGGCCACGCGATTCGGGGATTCGTTCTCGCGGAGGATGAAATGCCGCAGGTGCATGCAGCCGATGGTGTCGCTGGTCGGGTAGACCTTGCGGGAGGCGAAGATGTTCGTACCCGCCTCGATCGTGCGCTCGTCGATGATGCCGTCGTGGGATGTGGGCGCGTCCTGGGGTACTTGGTAGCCCGTGAAGCGGCTGTTGATCAGCATGAGGCCGACCTTCTCGTCGACCGTCATCTGCGACACGAGGTCTGCGGCCCGCTCGGCCGGTGACAGGCGCCAGTCCTCGTACGGATCGAGGTCGCCGTTTCCGTTCAGATCCTTGAAGGTGAGGCCGTCGACTTCGATCAAGTTCTTCGAGCGGACTTCGAGCTTTGGCTGCTGCATGGCATTCCTTCGACTGTTGGTGAACCCGTGAGGCAAGGTACGACTTCGCCGCCCACGAGGGCCCCGGTTGCCACTCGTTCGCGCCTGTGGGACTCGGAACTCACGCCGAACTCCAGCCCGCCCGGTGCAGTCGGTCGAACGCTTCGAGCAAGAGGTCGAGGGCGAACGCGAACTCGAAATCCTCGTCACACGTGCGCCCGCTCAAGGCTCCGCTGGCATCGGCGATCGCCGCGATGTGGGGGTAGGTGCGACGGGCTTCCGCCAGGTGGGCGGGATCGGTCTGGTCGACCGACGAAGGCGAGACCACGTTTGGATCCTGGAACCCTTCGGGACTGAATCCCCAAACGCGGTGACCGAGGGCGTGCATGACGTGGTGGGTGAGGTCGGCCGAGAATCCACCGGACATGAAGAGTCCGGACAGCGTGTCGAGGTACGACAACACCTCAGGTGTGCGCGTCGACCTGGTTTCGATCACAGCGCGTGCCCACGGATGGCGGGCCAGGGTCGCCCGAGCGCTGAGGACCTGTGCACGTACGGCAGCACGCCAGCCCAGCTCCGGGGCGGGTCTGCCGTACCCGCGGATGACGAGCCCGACCATGCCGTCGAGGAGGTCCTCCTTGTTGCTGACGTGTTTGTACAGAGCCATCGGCACCACCCCGAGGGCGCTGGCGAGGCTCCTCATGCTGACCGCCTCGATCCCGTCGGCATCCGCCATTGCGACGGCCGCCGCCAGCGCGCGCAGGCGGGTGAGGGGGGTACGGCGGGCCTCCACCATTCTTCGCCTCCCGGTTGACTGGTGTACACCGTACACCGATCCTCCTGGTGTACGCCGTACACCTTTGAAGGGAAACCCATGTCTCGTTCTCGACGCGAAGCCGCCCTCGCCGGTGGGCTCTACCTGCTCACGGTCGTCACCTCGGTAGCCGCCCTCGCCCTCAAGCACCCTCTGGTCGCCGATCCGACTCTTCTGGCGCGCGACGGCGGCCCGGCGCGGTTGATGACCGCCGTCGTACTGGAACTGCTGCTGGCTGTGAGCTGTGTGGGTACGGCAGTGGCCCTCTATCCGACGGTGCACCGGGCCCGTCCGCTCTCGGCGCTCGGGTTGGTCTGCTCGCGCACGGTCGAAGCCGGAATCATCGTGGTCGGGGTCCTGTGCATGGCCTCGCTGGCGACCTTGGTCTCGACCGGGGTGAGCACCCAGGACAGTCGAGTGCTGGTCGCTCTCCACGACTGGGCTTTCCTGATCGGTCCCGGCGTGATGCCGGTGGTGAACGCATTGCTTCTGGCCCCCGCGCTCCTGCGGGCCGGCTTGGTACCTCGGGTCATTCCGATCCTCGGCGTGGTCGGCGCTCCCCTGCTGCTGGCGTCGGACCTCGGCACGCTCTTCGGCGTTCTTGGCCAGGTCTCGACCGTCGCTGGGCTCGCGGCGCTGCCCATCGCAGCGTGGGAGATCTCACTGGGCGCGTGGCTGCTCGCGAAGGGCTTTCTTCCGATCAGGACCGAGGCAGCGCATCACGACTTGATCGTCAGGTGAACACCACGGGCACGTCGGCCCAGCCACCCACGGGATGGGCTTCGCGCTGGGGATAGCGATCGGGAGCGAGCGTGATCGACGTGGTGGCGCCCAGCAGCGCTCGGATCGCGATCCTGAGTTCGACCGTCGCGAGTCGGCGCCCGGGACAGGCATGGCGCCCGATGCCGTACACGAGGTTGTCCGCAGCGTGCCCGACTGGATCGAACTCGTCGGGATCGCCGAAGACAGACTCGTCACGGTTCGCCGACGTCCAATTCAGCTTCACCCTGGCCCGCGCCGGCAGGTTCACACCGGCGATCTCGACGGGGCGAGTCGTGGTGCGACGGTTCGTCACGAACGGGTCGTCGATCCGCAGGATTTCATCGATCGCAGCGTCGAATGCCGCATCGTCAGACTCGTCGCGCAGGCGATCTTGGAGGTTTGGCTCGGTCGCCAGGTAGTGAAGCACCACGCCGACACAGAGGGCGATCGACCCCAGATCGCCGCCAGTCCAGTTGCGCAAGACCGACACGACTTCCTCAGGGGTGAGAGGTTGGCCTGCGACTTCGGTGCGCATGAGGGCGGCCGTAACATCATCGCCGATCACCTCACCGGATTCGGTGCGCCGAGGTTCCAGGATGGCGTTGATGATCCCGTCGAAGTCGATCGCGACCTGGGCCAGGAGGTCACGGTCTCCGTCGCGGGCCGCCGACCGATTGGCCGCCACCCAGGCGACGAGCGCGGTCTCCGTTTGGCGTGGCCACCCCAGCCAAGCGCTTTGGGCACGTACGGCGTACCTTGCCCCCACCTGGGTGACAGCGTCGACCGCGAGCCCGAGGGGGATTTCTGCGGCCAATTCAGTCGCCACCCGCTCGAACGTGCCCAGGAAGGGTTCGATCGACTCCTCCGACAGGAACGGATCGAGCACCGACCGGTAGAGGTCGTGGCGGTCACCGTCGAGCCCGTTCGGGATCTGCAGGTGGGCGGAGACTGCGCTTGAGAAGGTCGCATCGTCCAACGCTGCGGCTCTCACGTCGCCGTGACGGAGCAAGACGTAGTCTCCGCGATCGTTGCGCACCACAGGGTGCTTCGGCCGAAGTTCGTCAGTGTAGGCCCTGATGTCACGCCCTGCTGGGGAGAGATCGTCTGGCATGTGGTCAGTCATGAGGAGTTGACCTTCCGATCAGCTACAGCCGCTGGTGGAGCCGCACCCCTCGCAGGCGTAGCAGCTGCCGGCCGGACGCATCTTGGTGCCGCAGGTGAGGCACAGTGGGGCGTCGACCGCGTGACCGAAGGACTTCTCGAGCACTTCGGCACTGGTGTGCGGGGCTGCGTCGAGAAGCGCAGGCTGGATGGGGCCGTCTCCGTCGATCCTTACGTTGTCACCGTCGTCGTTACGCAACGTTTCCGATTCGAGCAATTGAGCCTCGTCTTCCTCCGACAGGTACGAGCCGGTCTCGACGTACCGCGCCCGCTCGCTGGCGGTGTAGATCCCCAACTCGGCCCGCTCGTCGAACGAGAGGTAGTCGAGCGCGAGGCGCCGGAAGATGTAGTCCATGATCGACTGCGCCATGCGGATGTCGGAGTCGTCGGTCATGCCCGCCGGCTCGAACTTGAGGTTCGTGAACTTCTGCACGTACGTCTCGAGCGGAACGCCGTATTGCAGAGCGATCGAAATCGCGATCGAGAACGCGTCCATGACCCCGGCCAGGGTCGAACCCTGCTTGCCGAGCTTGAGGAACACCTCGCCGAGTCGACCGTCGTCGTAGGCATTGCTCGTGATGTAGCCCTCGGCACCGGCAACGGTGAACGAGGTCGTACGGCCCATCCGCGCCTTGGGCAGCCGCTGCCGGCGTGGCCGGTATTCGACGCGCACTTCGGGTGCGGGCGCCGCAGCGGGCGTTTCGGCCGCCTTCTTCTTTCCATCACTGAGCGGCTGTCCGACCTTGCAGTTGTCGCGGTAAACGGCAAGTGCCTTGAGACCGAGCTTCCACCCCTGCAGGTACACGTCGGCGATCTCGTCGACCGTCGCCGACTCGGGCAGATTGACCGTCTTGCTGATCGCACCGGAGAGGAAGGGCTGCACCGCAGCCATCATGCGAACGTGGCCCATCGGCTTGATCGCCCGCTCGCCCATCGCGCAGTCGAACACGGCATAGTCGGTTTCCTTGAGCCCCGGGGCACCGACGACATGGCCGTGCTGCGAGATGTACTCGACGATCGCCTCGATCGTCTCCCCGGCGTAGCCAAGATTCTTCAGGGCACGGCTCACTGTGTTGTTCACGATCTGCATCGACCCGCCGCCGACGAGCTTCTTGAACTTGACCAGCGAGAAGTCCGGCTCGATGCCCGTCGTATCGCAGTCCATCATGAAGCCGATGGTGCCGGTGGGAGCGAGCAGCGACGCTTGCGCATTGCGGAAGCCGTTCGCCTTGCCCAAGGTGACGACCTGGTTCCATTCCCGCGTGGCCACCTTATGGATCGCCCCGTCGATGCCGCGAGCCGTCGTGCGCATCTCGTCGTTGGCGGCCTGGTGCTTGCGCATGACCCGCTGATGGGCGTCGGCGTTGCGGGCATATCCGTCGTACGTGCCGACCACGGCGGCCAGTTCGGCCGACCGACGATACGCCGCCGCCGTCATCACCGAGGTGATCGCCGCCGCCACCGCGCGGCCGCCCTCCGAGTCGTAGCCCAGCCCGATCGCCATCAAGAGCGCACCCAAGTTGGCGTAGCCGATGCCCAACTGGCGGAACGCCTTGGTGGTCTCTGTGATCTTCTCGGTCGGGAAGTCGGCGAACGTGATCGAGATGTCCATCGCGGTGATGATGATCTCCACGGCCTTGACGAAGGTCTCGGTGTCGAAGGTGTCGTCGTCGCGGAGGAACTTCAACAGGTTCAGCGACGCAAGATTGCACGAACTGTTGTCGAGGCTCATGTATTCGGAGCACGGGTTCGAGGCCGTGATGCGGCCCGTCTCTGGATTCGTGTGCCAGGCGTTGATCGTGTCGTCGTACTGGATGCCGGGATCGGCACATTCCCAGGCTGCCTTTGAGATGCGCCGGAAGAGGTCGCGCGCATCCACCGTCTCGATGACGCGGCCGTCCATCCGGGCGCGCAACCCGAAGTCGGCGCCTTCCTCGACCGCCACCATGAACTCGTCGGACACCCGAACCGAGTTGTTGGCGTTCTGGTACTGCACGCTCGTGATGTCGGCGCCTCCCAGATCCATGTCGAAGCCGGCGTCACGGAGGGCACGAATCTTGTCCTCTTCGCGGGCCTTGGTCTCGATGAACTCGACGATGTCGGGGTGATCGACGTCGAGCACGACCATCTTCGCGGCCCGGCGCGTCGCACCACCGGACTTGATCGTGCCCGCAGAGGCATCGGCCCCACGCATGAACGAAACGGGACCGGACGCCGTACCTCCCGAACTCAGCAATTCCTTGCTGGACCGAATGCGCGACAGATTCAGACCGGCCCCCGACCCGCCCTTGAAGATGAAACCTTCCTCGCGGTACCAGTTCAGGATCGAGTCGATCGAATCGTCGACCGACAAGATGAAGCAAGCGCTCACCTGCTGGGGGCTCGCCGTGCCGACGTTGAACCACACGGGCGAATTGAACGAGAACACCTGGTGCAACAACATGTAGGTCAACTCGTGGTCGAAGATCTCGGCGTCGGCCGTCGTCGCGAAGTAGCCGTGCTCCTCCCCCGCCTGCCGATACGTGCGCACGACCCGGTCGATCAACTGCTTGAGACTCCGCTCGCGCTGCTCGGTGCCGAGCGCCCCACGGAAGTACTTCGTGGTCACGATCGTGGACGCATTGACACTCCACGACGACGGGAACTCGACCCCGCGCTGCTCGAAGACGGTCTCGCCCGTCTTCCAGTTGGTCTGCACGACATCGCGACGCTCCCAGGCCACCGCGTCGTACGGATGCACGCCCGCGGTCGTGAACACGCGCTGCATGGTGATCCCGGCGTTCTTCGTCGATCGGGCCCTCGACTTGGCTGTGGTCTCGGTCATGGCATGTCCTCTCGTCGGTGGTGTGTCAAGCGTGAAGTGGGGGTCTGACAGTTTTCAGGCGGGCTGGAGGTCACTGCGGAGTTCGAGGATGGCGGCCTCGAAATCGGCGACCGAGTCGTAGTGGCGATAGACCGACGCGAAGCGCAGGTAGGCGACGGCGTCCAGGTGTTTGAGCGGCTCCAGGATCGCCAACCCGACGTCCTCGGTGTTGATCTCAGCCTGGCCACTCGCCCGCAACGCCTCCTCGACCTGCTGACCCAGCCGGGCCAGGTCGACATCGGACACCGGGCGACCTTTGCAGGCCTTCTGGACTCCGCTGATCACCTTGTCGCGGTTGAACGGCTCGACCACGCCCGACCTCTTGACTACCGCCAATTGGGTCTGCTCGATCGTGGTGAAGCGTCGTTCGCAGCGAGGGCACTGCCGACGTCGCCGGATGCTCGCCCCGTCTTCCGCCACCCGCGAATCCAGCACACGGGAGTCGGTGTGTTTGCAGTACGGACAGTGCACGTGCCGCCCCTTTCGCCCTGGTCCTGTTGACAGCTCTGTGGATGCGGGTGTTGACACCCTGTGGATGAAGAACCCAACCTGTGGGTTAACTACACCTATGTAACCACTAGATGTAGGGATCATTCCCGTGTCGACCCACAATGTCAACCGCCGCGCCGGTGAGATGCGGCAAGCGGTGGCCGGAAGCCGGCGAGCGCCGGGCGGACGGGATCGCCGTACGCAGGGCGCCCTTCTCCGGGGGGCGTCGAACCTGCTCCTCCGGGAGACGAGCAGAAGCCTGCCGTCAGAGGAAATGGCGAGCGACGACGTACACGACGCCGACCCCGCCGGCCACGGCCACCCACTGCTCAGTCATGCGGCGCGGCAGCCACCGTACCGACGGCCGATCGCCGCGACCTCTCGCGAGGTCTACGAGCCAACCCGCGCTGCGGATCGCCAAACCGACCCCGACGACGAGCAGCAGCGGATTGAACGACCAGGCGCGGGCAATCTGACCGGACATCAACGCGGCCACCAGCCGCGTCCCGCCACAGAAGGGACACTGCCACCCCGTCAGCGCCAGGAACGGACACGGAATGCCCACCCCGGCTAGCAGATACACCCCACCGAGCGCCAGCCCCGTAGCACACGTCGCCGCCACGGCTCGCAGCGCCTGGCGCGGCGTGATTTCACGCTGTGGGAGTGCGGTGGTCATGGTTTAGAGTATCGACGGCGGCCCTGGATCCGGATCCCCCCTCGACCCGATCCTGGCTAGGGTGCTTTGTACCAATCCTCGAGAGGATCGACGTGACCAACCAGAATTGGAATGACCCGAACGCAGTTCCGGGTCAGCCGACCCCCCAGGGTGGCCAAGGTTCCACACCCGGGTACCAGCCCCCCACTCAGTCCGGTCAAACGCCCGGCTACTCCGCTCCCGACACCACCCAGAGCTCCGGCTCCGCTGGGTCGTACGGTTCCGCACCCGACGCCGGCGCCGGTGGCTACAACCCTCCTGCCGCTCAGGGCTACACGCCGCCCGCCAGCCAGGGCTACACGCCGCCCGCGTACGGCGCGTCCAGCCCCGCCAGCTCGTCCGCGCCGACCAGCTCGTACGGATCGGCGTCCGACGCCGCCGCCGGCTACACGCCCCCGACCAGCCAGAGCTACACCCCGCCCGCCAGCCAGGGCTACACCCCGCCCGCCAGCCAGGGCTACAGCCCGCCCGCCTACGGCAGCCCGGACCCCTCCCAAGCTCCCGCCGCCACTGACCCGTCGCAGATCTACGGCTCAGCATCGGGCGCGTACGGATCTGCCTCCTCGTACGGCAGCCCCGCGGCCAGCGACCCCTCGTCGTACGGCCAAGCCGCCTCCTACGGCAGCCCCGCAACCAGCGACCCCTCGTCCTACGGCCAAGCCGCCTCCTACGGCAGCCCCGCAACTAGCGACCCCTCGTCGTACGGCTCTGCCGGCAGCTACGGAACGGCAGGCTCGTACGGTGCGCCTGACCCGAATGCCGGGTACGGCGCATCGGCCTCGTACGGCCAGTCCCAGCCGTCCTCGTACGGATCGGCCTACGGCCAGCAGCAGGCCTACCAGGAGCCGCCCGCGGCGTCTGCTGGGTACGGGGTCCCCTACTCGGCCGGCAACGCAGTCTCGCCGTACGGCTATGACTCCGGGTACGCCACGCCCGCGCCTGCTCTGTCCAACTGGGGTAAGCGCGCCCTGGGCGCGCTGGTGGACTACGGCCCCATCGTGATCCTCTCGTGGATCGGTCAGGGAATCTCTTCGGCCATGATCAACGCCTCCACCGGTGCTCCTTCGGCCGCAGGTGCGATCATCAGCCTGGTTCTCAGCCTGGCGGGTCTTGGCTATTGGGTCTGGAACACGGTGCTCAAGGGCGGCAAGACCGGCGTGACCCTGGGACGCTCGATCGCGAAGACCAAGCTCGTCTCCGAATCGACAGGTCAGCCGATCGGCCCCGGCATGGCGATTCTGCGACAGATTGCCCATGTTGTGGACTCCTTGATCTGCTACATCGGCTGGCTGTTCCCGCTCTGGGACCAGAAGCGACAGACCATCGCCGACAAGATCGTGAAGACCGTCGTCATCGACAACGATTCGCCCACCCAGCAGCAGTACTGATTCTCAGTGCGCTTCAAAGGCCGGCCCTCCTCGGGCCGGCCTTTGTGCTGTCTCGCGTCACACCTCACACATCAGGCTCCCGTCCACATCTCTAGAACGGAAGGTTGCTGACCGCCAGGAACTGCCACACGACGGTGAAAGCCGCGAGACCGAAGACGGCCGCGATCAGGCAGACGACCACGGCAATGCCTCGTGACGTGAGTTGCCACGTCGCTCCCCCGAGGTTGTCGAGGTGGCACGCGAACGGACGGCTCCGATCGACCAGCCGAACGTGCGATGGACGCGACGCATCGGGTCGGACGACCCGGCGCAGATCAATCCTAGTTTTCACGCGCGGCGACGGGGACGCAGGTGTCAACCGGATGTCGATCCTCGTCAGATCATCTGCGGTGATGGGCATTGCGCTCATGACGGTGTCCTTTCGTTCGAACGCCAGTTCGATATCCTCAGTTCTACCGACTCCGCGTCAGCAAATCAAACACGTGTTCGCATCGGCGTGTCGGCCACACTGAGTCTCACGGGACCCACTGACAGTTTTTCGACCCACGACACGCGTCGAACAGGTGTTTGATTTTGTCAGTCGGCTTCCCTACCGTGGAGTCATGGCTCAGAACGTGACTCCCAAACCCCGACGGGGTCGGCCCCGTAACGAAGACATCGCCAAGCAGGTAGCGGCGTCGAATGTCGCATCGCTTCCTGACGGCCTGCCAGGCGCTGACGGACTCACGATGCGCCAACGACTGATCCTCGAAGTCATCAAGGAAGCGGTCGAGCGCCAGGGCTACCCGCCGAGCATTCGCGAAGTAGGCGACGCCGCCGGATTGGCCAGCCCGTCGAGCGTGTCTCACCAGATGCGGGCTTTGGAGGCGAAAGGGTTCATCCGACGCGATCCGAACCGTCCGCGGGCTTTGGAGGTACGGCTTCCCGCCCTCAGGGCGGATGCCGTGGATCACCGAACCCAAAGTTCGTTCGGTGTCTCGGCCGAGGCTCCGAGCCAGACCAGGTCTGCAGCGGCCAGCAAGCCGACCAGCGCCGCGTCAGTCAGCGCCGACGGCACCGGGTCGGGACCTGACGAGACAGGCATCGGTGATGCCCTTCCGGCGCCCGTCCACGTGCCCGTGCTGGGACGTATCGCAGCGGGCGGGCCGATCCTGGCCGAGGAAAGTGTCGAGGATGTATTCGCCCTCCCACGCCAACTCGTGGGCCATGGTGACCTCTTCCTGCTGGAGGTCAAGGGCGAGTCGATGATCGACGCGGCCATCTGCGACGGTGACTGGGTCGTCGTGCGCCGGCAGCCGACGGCCAACAACGGAGAGATCGTGGCCGCCCTCCTCGGCGACGAAGCAACCGTGAAGACGTTCAAGCGCTCGAACGGCCAGGTGTGGCTGATGCCACACAACCCCGCATACGAACCGATCGACGGCAGTCACGCGTCGATTCTGGGCAAGGTCGTCAGCGTCCTGCGCAAGCTCTGACCACGGCTGCTGCGCGGTGTTAGCCGGATGAGGCGCCGCGCAGGGTTGGCCCGGGCGGATCCGACGCATCGGCAGTGCCGGGCGCAACGTCGTTCTTGACGTTAGCGGGGTGGTTGGCGATTGATGCTCTGTTTCGGGGCCACATGCCGATCACGAGGTGGCCGTGGCACCACGGCGGGCTACGTCGTCACGAGGCGGACGAGGTGCCACTGCGAGCTGCATCGTGAAGTCGCCGGAGGGCGCCAAGGGCCTGTTCCCGGTTCGTGGTCTGCCAGAAGGAAGGCATGGACGCGGTCAGGAACGACCCGTATCGAGCGGTCACCAGCCGAGGGTCCAACACGGCCACGACTCCTCGATCGGACAGTCGACGGACCAGTCGGCCGGACCCTTGGGCGAGGAGCAGCCCGGCATGTGTCGCGGCGACCTGCATGAACCCGTTGCCACCAGCCGCGACGACCGCTTCCTGACGAGCCATGAGCAGGGGTTCGTCAGGCCGAGGGAACGGAATCTTGTCGATGATCACGAGTTGGCAGGTCTCGCCAGGCACATCGACGCCTTGCCAGAGCGACAAGGTACCGAACAAACACGTCGACGGGTCGGCGAGGAAGCGGCTCGTGAGCTCGGGCAGTTGGGCGTCGCCTTGACAGAGAACAGTCAACTCAGGCAGGGCCATCCGTACGTGCGAAGCGGCCGCGACCGCATTGCGATGGGAGGCGAAGAGGCCGAGGGTGCGCCCGCCAGCAGCTTCGACGAGTGAGACGATCTCCTCCAACATCGGATCGGTCACACCGTCTCGGCTAGGCGGCGGGAGGTGACGTGCGACGTACAAAATGCCTTGCCGGCGGTAGTCGAAAGGCGAACCCACGTCGATCCCGCGCCAGCCATGTCGGGGTTGCCCGCTCGACGGCACGTCCGGCCCCGCCCCGGAGTGGGGCTCGATCCCCTCGCGTGACCGCGGTAACCCGAACTGCCCGGCGACCGTCGTGAACTCTCCGCCCAGCTTCAAGGTCGCCGACGTGAACACCGCTGTCACGTCGGGCAGCACCGAGTCGCGCAGGAGGTCCGACACCGACAGGGGCGCGACCACGACTTGCCTGCCGAAGCGGTCACGATCGCTGACCCACACCACGTCGTCCTGGGCGAGCGCGGCCATCCTCTGAGCCACGTCGAACAGTTCCTGGACGGCCGCCGACGCCTGCACCCGGTCGGGTTCGAGCCCCGAGCCCGACCCCTTCGCCATCGCCGACACTGCGGCGCGCGCCGCCATCCGTACCCTGACCAGCTCCGCCACGACCGACGACGAAGGATCGGTGACTCGTGTGGCATCCACCTCCTCGAGCACCTGTCGCAGGCCGTCGGCCGATTCGAGCAACTCCAGGGCGACTTCGTCGTCGGAGATGAAGGGCAGAGCGCGTTTTCCGGCCCGTTCGATGAGAGCCGGACTCAGTTCGGCCGAAGCAGCGCCCGTGACCCTGGCCACCAATTCGTGCGCCTCGTCGATCACGAGCACGTCGTGGCCGGGCAATGCCGTACCCCCGTGCAACGCGTCGTACGCCAACAGCGCGTGGTTCGTGACCACGAGATCGGCCTCTCGGGCGCGATCGCGAGAGGCCTCGACGAAGCACTCATGCGCGAAAGGACAGCGCGCGACGCCCAGACACTCCCTCGCTGGCACCGACACCTGGGCCCAGGCTGCCGCGCTGTGCGGCGGTGCGTCGTCGCGGTCAGCCAGGTGCCGGCTGGCAAGTTGTTCCTCGGCCCACTCGCGCAGCGCCACGACTTCGACGCCCAGCACCGTCTCGGGTTCGGCATCTGCCCTCAATGCCGAGGCCAACGCCCCTGCCCCGACCAGCGCCTCCTGAGACACAGCCGCCACCGAATCCCGCACCCGGTGCACGCAGGCGTAATTCGAACGGCCCTTCAGCAGCGCTGCCTTGGGCCGCGTGCCAGTCAGCAACTCGATCGCATCGAGCACGACCGGTACGTCCTTGGTCACGAGTTGCGCTTGCAGCGCGAGGGTCGCGGTCGCCACGACCGCACGGGATTCGGGTACGGCCAGGGCGTGCGCAAGAACCGGCGCCAGATAGCCCAGAGACTTGCCCGTACCCGTACCGGCCTGCACGAGAAGGTGCTCCCCCGTCGACAGCGCGTCGGCGACCGCGTCGGCCATCTGCATCTGACCGTCACGCTCGCTGCCACCGATCGCGGACACGGCCGCGCGCAAGATGTCGCGCGGCTCGGGTACGTCTGGGGGCACCTCGGACACGCTACCGTGTCCCACTGACACATCCCGCGAGCGAGGAGCGTCAGTCCGTGACCGCGTACTGATCCAGATCGGCCGCCAGCCCTTGATGCACCAAGGCCACGATCTCCGTACCCGTTGCCGTGTGCTCGAGCGAGGTGATCTCGGCCTCTCGATGTAGTCGGTCGAGCAGATCTCCGCGCTCGTACGGCAGCAGCGCCCGAATCGCAACGTCAGGACTCGGCAGCCGTTCCTCGACGACGTCACGCAGGTCGACCAGCCCAGCCCCGCTCCTCGCGGACACGAACACGGCTCCCGGGAACCGGGCCCGAAGCCCCTGCAACTCGACCGGGTCGGCGATGTCGATCTTGTTCACGACCAATTGTTCGGCAACGTCGGCTGCGCCGATCTGGGCCAGCACCTCGCGGACCGCCGCGACCTGACCGTACGGATCGGGATCCGACCCGTCCACCACGTGCAGCAGCAGATCCGCTTCGACCGATTCCTCCAGCGTCGAGCGAAATGCCTCGACGAGGTCGTGCGGGAGATGCCGTACGAAACCCACCGTGTCGGTCAGGGTGTAGTCCCGCCCTTCGGAGTGAGCGCGCCGGGTCGTGGGGTCGAGCGTGGCGAACAGTGCGTCCTCGACCAGCACCCCTGCGCCGGTCAGCCGATTCAACAGCGACGACTTGCCGGCGTTCGTGTAACCGACGATCGCAACCGAGGGCACGTGGTGCTTGCGCCTCGACTGACGCGTCAACTGCCGCGTCCCCTCCAACTCCCGCAACTGTTGCCGCAGCCGACTGATGCGGGTGCGGATTCGACGTCGGTCCGTCTCCAACTTCGTCTCGCCCGGGCCGCGGCCACCGATTCCGACGCCCCCCGCTGCGCGTCCACCCGTCTGTCGGGACAAGTTTCCGCCCCACCCTCGCAGCCGCTGTCTCAGGTACTGCAACTGCGCGAGCTCGACCTGAGCCTTGCCCTCGGCGCTCTTGGCGTGGGAGGCGAAGATGTCGAGGATCAGGGCAGTCCGGTCTACGACTTTGACCCGGATCCGATCTTCCAGGTTGCGTAGCTGGGCTGGGCTCAATTCGCCGTCGCAGATCACGGTGTCGGCACCGGTTTCCACCACGATATCGCGCACCTCGTCAACCTTGCCTCGCCCGATGTAGGTGGCCGGATCCGGGTGCTGACGCCGCTGGTACAGGGCGTCGAGCACCTCCGAGCCCGCCGTCTCAGCGAGCAATCTCAACTCTGCCAGGGAATTTCGTACGTCGGTCTCGGACCCGCTCGTCCACACGCCGACGAGCACGACCCGCTCCAACCTCAGCCGTCGATACTCGACCTCGGTGATGTCGGTGAGTTCGGTCCGCAGACCGTCGACTCGTTTGAGGGATCGCCGGTCGGCCAGATCGGCCTGGTCGCCGTCGTAGTCCTCCGGGTCAGGGAGGTTCGGATCAAGGTCTCTGGCGTCGATCTCGCCAGTGCTGTGCATCGTCATCACGGTCAAGCCTGCCATTCGACCCGCACGAGAGCCATTCGGTTTCCGATCGCATCTGAGCCACGATCACCCTCGGCTGCTGGGCACTCCTATTCCGGAACGGCTACCTCACCCCGAGCGACGATGACAGCCGGTCCGACCAGTTGTGCCTGTCCGGCTTCGTCGATGATCACCTCGACGCATCCGCCGGGCAGCTTGACCTTGTAGCGACCGGGTTGGCGATCGGACAGCACCGCCGCCACAGCGACAGCGCCTGTCCCGCAGGACCTGGTCTCCCCCACTCCGCGCTCGTGCACACGCATGACGTACTTGTTCTCGACGACAGCGGCGAGTTCGAGGTTGGCGCCGGACGGGAAGACGTCGGAGTCGAACCGTGGCACCGTCGACAGATCCGCCTGCCGTACCTCGTCTTCGGAATCCAGCGTCACCACCAGATGCGGGTTTCCCACGTTCGCGCTCACGCCGGAAACCGACCGATCGTTGACCACCGCTGTCGTGGGCTGACCGATCGTCACCGAGCCCATCGCCACCTGCACCCGCCCGTCGGGCAGCAATTGGGCTTCGCGCAGCCCGGCACGTGTGGCGACCACCGTGGAACTGCCGCTGATGAGGTTCTCCTCGGCGAGGTACCTCACGAAGACCCTCAACCCGTTGCCGCACATCTCCGCGATCGAACCGTCCGCATTGCGGTAGTCCATGAACCATAGGTTGGGGTCGCCGTCCCAATCGGCGATGCTCCCCGCCTTGACGACGCGCAGAATGCCGTCGGCTCCGATCCCGCTGCGACGGTCGCACAGGTAGCGCACGTCGTTGTCGGTCGGGCACAGCATCGCGTGTCTGTCCTTGAGAAGGATGAAGTCGTTCTGGGTGCCATGCCCCTTGGCGAAAGACCACATCCTCATGAACGGTAGTTCAACGTAGGACACCTAGTCAGACCGCACGTGGCCAAGTAGCGAGACGACTTGCGCACTGTTCGCCGACAACGCCTGCAGCCAGATAATCCGACCGTCTCGACGCCACCAACCGAGCTGTTTGCGCGCGAATCGTCGGGTTCCGGCCTGGGTGGCAAGCCGCGCCTCGGACTCGCTGCACCTGCCGTCCAGGAACTCCAAGACCTGCCGATATCCCAATGCGCGTGAGGCTGTCGGGCCCGAGCGGAGCCCGTGCCCCACCAACCGCCTGACCTCCTCGACCAACCCCTCGCGCCACATCGCCTCGACCCGATCGTCGATTCGCAGATCCATCGTGGCGCGATCGATCTCGAGGCCGATCTGGATCACATCCGGGATCGCGTACCGAGGCTTGGGCAGCGTCGACACGTAGGTGCCGGTGAGTTCGATGACTTCGAGGGCTCGTACGATCCGCCGCCCGTTGCCGGGCAAAATGCCGGCTGCAGCCCTCGGCGAGAGCGACCGCAGACGCTCGTACAAAGCCTCGGACCCCAAAGCAGCCAGCTCGCTTTCCAGCGCAGCACGCACGGTCGGGTCCGTGCCTGGGAACTCCAGATCGTCGACCACAGCCCGGAGATACAAGGCCGAGCCTCCGACCACGATCGGTACGACTCCCCGGCCTCGGCAGTCGGCGATCGCGTCTCGGGCGAGCGACTGGAACTGTGCGACGCTGGCCGACTGCGTGACGTCGAGGATGTCGACGAGGTGATGCGGAATACCGCGGCGTTGGCTCGGAGTGGGTTTGGCCGTACCGATATCCATGCCCCGGTACACGAGCATCGAGTCGGCGTTGACGATCTCCGCTGCCTGGCCGCCCGCGTTCAACCTGAGAGCGGTCTCGACGGCCAGGGACGACTTCCCCGTCGCCGTAGCCCCCAGGAGGACGACGGTGACCGGCTTCACGTTCTGACAGCTGGCAGTGCGCCGCGACCCGCCTTGTGCTCGATGGCTCGTGACCAGCGGGCGGGTACCTGGAACAACCACGGGAACCAGCGCGCCGAGAGCACCCACAACACGGCCGGAACCAGCACCCCGGCGGCCGTGGAGAGCACGATCAGGACGACTTCCTGCCGAATCCCCAGCTTCATCAAGACAACTCTCGTGCCGGAAGCCGGAAGGATGTGGGCGATGAAGATGGGCAGGGTGCGCTGACCCAGCCACACGAGGCCCGATGCCGCGGGCACCCGGGCTAGCCCTCGCGACGCTAGCAGGACCAGCGTGAGCCCGCTCACCGAGCCCACCACTCCCGCCGCCACTCCGAGCGCTGTTCGCTCGGTGACACCTGCGGTCGGCGGGATGGGTCCGAGCAGGAGCATGAGCCCGTACACCCCTCCGGTCAGGCAGCCGACCGCGGCAACGACCCAGACCTTCGTGGCCCGAAGCACCCGTTGGCACCTCCCGATCCCCACCCAGCACCCGAGGAAGAAGAACACGGGCAACGACAACCCTCGCGTCAGGATGTACGGCCACTCGTACCCCCAGGAAGCCAGCGCCAGCGCGCCGGACACCAGCGTGGTCGGCACGATCCTCCCGGGCAACCACGGCTTGACGAGTGCCGACAGCAGCGTCATCACCAACAGCCAGGGTAGGTACCACAACTGACCTTGCGGAATCCACAGTTCGAGCACCTGCCACCACGTCACGGGATCGTTGACCAGATTGCCCATCGCGGCTTTGGTGCCGCCCTGGATCACGGTCCACAGGAGGTAGAGCCAGACGCACAGGGCGACTCTGTTCCACGCGTAGACGACGCCATGTCGATTGACGCTCCGCGACACGAACAACCCCGAGACGAACACGAATACCGGGAGCCGCCACAGCCCCAGGGCTATGTTCGTGACCCCGGCCCACCCACCTCGCACGGAGACGCCCGCCACGATCGCTCCGAACAGCACGTGTCCGAGTACGGGACCGATCACCGCGAGACCGCGGGCGACGTCGAGGGAGGGATCGCGAACCTCGACCGTCGCCTCTGTCACGTGCGTCATCCCATCACACCGATCCGGCATCAGCCGACGCGTGCCACGACCAGGACATTTCCGTGGCACGTCCCAGGCGAATGGGGTACAACTATCTGTGACGTCGCTTGAGACGTCCTGCCTGGATCAGTCGGCCTCGGAAGGGCCCCCGGGCGGTGGTCGACGAAAGGAGGTCCCGCAGATGGGCTTGTCTGACAAGATCAGCAACGCCGTTGCTGGGCACGAGGACGCTGTCAAGGCCGGGATCGACAAGGTCGGCGACATCGTTGACGAGAAGACCGGCAGCAAGTACGCCGGACAGGTCGACCAGGTTCAAGACTTCCTCAAGGGCAAGGTCGGGGGCAACGAACCCCCGGCGGCGCCGGAGGCCTAATAGCGGCAGAAGCCCAAACCGGGGCTGGCATCGTGAGATGCCAGCCCCGGTTCAACGTCTCGGCCCGAATCACCCTGTCAGGTCCCGGCGACCAGCCTCCGTCGCACCACCTCCATGACTGCGGCTTCCTCTCCCCTACGCTCGGCCCGGTCGGCGTCCGTGCTTGCGGCGCGGTCGTGCGCTCGGTCGAGCTGACCGGCCAGGTTCACGCGCTGCTCTCCGTACACCTTGGGCAGTACGGCCAGCCGCTGCAGCCGGATCCCTGCCGCAACGAGGCATCCGACGACCACCATTCCCATGAACACGGCCAGACCGAGGCGAAGCCGTACCAAGACGAAGACCTCGATCGTGGCGGCCACCACAGCCACCAGCACGGGCAGGATCAAGGCCCGACGGGCCTCCCGCTGCGCCTCCATCAGCGACTGATCGACCCGGGCCAAGGCGTCGCTCGGGTAACCCGAGGCGGTCACCGGGACAGTGGCTCCCATCACCGACACCGCGATGGACGTCGCGACCCGGTCCTGGTCCTGAGCCAGGTGCTCGATCGTCGCGGCAAGGCGCTGGGCACACCAGGACAACAACTCCCTTCGGACTGCCGCTGCCAGCGATCGATCGGTCAACGCCGACCTCACTCGCTCGGTGACGTCGCTGCGCCTACCGAGGCCAGGATCGCCCGTGACCTCCTCGTCGGGATCGGCCAGCACGGCCTGCAGCATCCTGATCTTGCTCAGATGCTCCCGCTCTTCCGGGATACCCTCCGACACCATCGCCAACATCATGGTGGTCAACGCCTTCTGCGACTCGCTTCGGCCAGTGTCGGCCCCGGGCTCGTCACGGGTGCCCGGCACGGTGGCCAGCGTGTCCTTCAACCCCGCATGCAGCACGTATGCGGCTGCCGGTTCCGGTACGGCGTCGTCCGTCGCCAGCGGACGCGACAGCATCTCCACCCACGCCAAGGGAGTTGCACCGGCGGTCTTGGCCTTCGCCTGCACCCACTCCGGCCAACCTTCCGAGGAGAGCGTCGGTTCGATCACGGCCCGGATCGTGGGCAGAACGTCCCCGAAGTCCCCGGCGACCGCGGAGTTCCACAGCAGCTCTTGGCTGGCCGAGAACGAGCCGTCCGTGACGAGCACATCGGGCAACCGCGCCGCCACGAGATCCGGGCGATCCAGAGCCGTGCTGGCCAGCACGATGAACTCGTCGGCGCGCGGGTCGAGGTAGCGAGCACGGGCCTCGGCTTCGGGATCCGGCTGTCCCGACACGAGTCCGGTCACGGCATTGATGGCGTCCGGAAGCCAATACCGAGGATCTGACTCCATCCGCTCCGCCGGTTGCCCCACCGCCAACCGGGTCAACGCGCCGATCGCCTTGCGACGCTGCTCGGCGCTCTTCTCGAACGTGGTCGAGACCTCGTCACGGAGCGAGTTCAGTTCGACGTAGGCACCGAACATTCTCTGGAGGCGATTCAGCCGAGATTCCAAAGTTCCGGTGACCTGGTCGAGGTCCCGTCGCAGCTTGTCGGCGTTGCGCCTGCCTGCTTCGGCAGCGCTCCGGATCTGGATGTTCGCGTAGTCGAGATCCTCCCGCAGTTGCTTGTCGCGGCGCTCGTTCGCGTCCAGCAAGAACCAGTCGAGGAGATCGTCGGCCATGCCTGAGTCTCCCCGACCCGGGGCCATGGTCAGGCGCGTGTCCGGATGATCGGCATCGGCAAGGAGACTCCAGACGGACGCTCGCTGTGCCTGGCTTGCCACGCATCGCCGCCCGGTGTGCGTTCCAGGCTGTGGATGCCGCCGTCAGCCACCAGATGGTGCGGCGCCCCGTACGTGACCGTTGCTCGCGCGATGTCTCCTGGTCGTGGCCGCAACGCCGGGTTCTCGGGCACGGCCACGTGCACGAGCCGGTTGTCGCGCGAGCGACCCGACATCCGGTGGGTCGCGGCATCCTTGCGGCCCTCCCCGTCGGCGAACAGCACCTCCACCTCGCTGCCGACCTGGCTCCGATTGCCCTCCAATGCCGTCTCGCCGACGAGATCGACCAAGCGGAGGTAGCGATCCTGCACCACTGAGGCCGGCACCTGGTCGGCCATGGTCGCGGCCGGAGTACCTGGCCGAATCGAGTATTGGAACGTGAACGCAGCGGCGTACCGCGCCTGCCGTACCACGTCCAACGTGTCAGCGAACTCCTCCTCCGTCTCGCCCGGGAAGCCCACGATGATGTCGGTGGTGATCGCTGCGTGAGGCATGGCCGAGCGAACGCGCTCGAGGATGCCGAGGTAGCGCTCTTTCCGGTACGACCGACGCATCCGTTTCAGTACGGCATCCGACCCCGACTGCAGCGGCATGTGCAAGCTCGGCATGACGTTGGGCGTCTCTGCCATCGCCTCGATCACCGAATCCGTGAAGTCCTTGGGGTGCGGTGACGTGAAGCGCACCCGGCGTAGGCCCTCGACGTCGCCACAGGCTCGCAAGAGCTTCGCGAAGGCGTCACGATCGCCGATGGAAAGCCCGTACGCGTTGACGTTCTGTCCCAGGAGAGTGACTTCCTGGACGCCGTCGGCGACGAGTTGCCGTACCTCGGCGAGGATGTCACCCGCCCGGCGATCGGTCTGCTTGCCGCGCAGAGCGGGCACGATGCAGAACGTGCACGTGTTGCTGCATCCGACGCTGATCGCGACCCAACCGGCGTACGGCGACTCGCGCCGGGACGGCAGCGTGGACGGGAACCGTTCCAGGGACTCGACGATCTCGACCTGCGCGGCCTGCTCGATCCGTGCCCGCTCGAGCAACACCGGCAACGAGGAGAGGTTGTGGGTACCGAAGACCACGTCGACCCAGGGCGCCTTCCGCAGGATCAGGTCACGATCCTTCTGGGCCATACACCCGCCCACCGCGATCTGCATCCCCGGCCGGTTCGCCTTCGCGGGTGCCAGATGGCCGAGGTTGCCGTACAGCCGGTTGTCGGCGTTCTCGCGGACGGCGCAGGTGTTGAACACGACGAGGTCGGCACCCAGGTCCGAGTCGGCCTTCGCGTAGCCGGCTCCTTCGAGCAGTCCCGAGATTCGCTCGGAGTCGTGCACGTTCATCTGGCAGCCGTACGTGACCACGTGGTACGTACGGGTTTGCTCGTCTGTGTGTGTCATAGCCCGCTCATGGTAATCGAGAGCGCCGACCCACCGATCTCGACGATGTCGTGTTTGTAAAGGTTCGAACACAACCACGACAAGGCACTTCAGCCGCAGCCGCGCGACACCCTAGGGTACGGGCATGACCAACGACACTGCGCCGACCGAGCCAACCACGCCTCGCCGTCCCCTGGTGGTGTTGTCAAAGGTCAACAAACATTTCGGGGCATTGCATGTGCTCAACGACATCAACCTGTCGATCGGGGAAGGTGAAGTCGTCGTCGTGATCGGCCCTTCCGGGTCCGGCAAGTCGACGTTGTGTCGGGCCATCAACCGCTTGGAAACCATCGATTCGGGGACCATCACCGTCGATGGCCAGCCGCTTCCTGCCGAAGGCAAGCAACTCGCCAAGTTGCGCGCCGACGTCGGCATGGTCTTCCAGTCGTTCAACTTGTTCGCCCACAAGACCATCCTCGAGAACGTCACGCTGGGCCCCGTCAAAGTCCGCAAACTCTCGGCAGCGGCCGCCAAACAAGAAGCCATGGCTCTGTTGGAGCGGGTCGGAGTGCAGACGCAGGCGGAGAAATATCCCGCGCAACTCTCAGGCGGCCAGCAGCAGCGCGTCGCCATCGCTCGCGCGCTCGCGATGAACCCGAAGGTCATCTTGTTCGACGAGCCGACGTCGGCGCTCGATCCCGAAATGGTCAACGAGGTGCTCGACGTCATGGTCGCGCTCGCCAGAGCGGGCATGACGATGGTGGTGGTCACCCACGAGATGGGGTTCGCTCGGAAAGCGGCCGACCGCGTCGTGTTCATGGCCGACGGGCAAATCGTCGAGGAGAACACTCCCGAATCATTCTTCACCAACCCGCAATCGAACCGCGCCAAAGACTTCCTCGGGAAGATCCTCACCCACTGACGTACGGGTCTGCCGTACCACCGCATGACAACCCTAAGGAGAACCGACCATGACCATGAAGAAGCCCCTGGCCATCCTGGCCGGAGCGATGCTAGCGCTGACTGCGGCGTGCACCAGCGCACCCGGCGGGGCACCCGCAGCATCTGGCAGCCCGGCCGCCGGTGGCGCCACAGGCAACATCACGATCGGCATCAAGTTCGACCAGCCCGGACTGGGCCTCAAGGAAGGCGCGGGGTACACCGGCTTCGACGTCGAGGTCGCCAAGTACGTCGCCAAGGAGTTGGGGTACGGCGAGAGCCAGATCGTCTGGAAGGAATCGCCCTCACCGCAGCGGGAGACCCTCATCGAGGGCGGCCAGGTGCAGCTGATCTTCGCGACCTACTCGATCACCGACGCTCGCAAGCAGCGCGTGTCGTTCGGCGGGCCGTACTTCATCGCCGGCCAGGATCTGCTCGTGCGGGCCGACGACAACTCGATCACCGGCCCGGAAACGTTGAACGGTAAGAAGTTGTGCTCGGTGACCGGGTCCACGTCGGCCAAGACCGTCAAGGACAAGTACGCCGCGGGAACCGAACTCATCGAACAGGACACTTACTCCAAGTGCGTCACGGCACTGGCCTCCGGTTCGATCGACGCCGTGACGACCGACAACGTGATCCTCGCGGGCTACGCCGCACAGGATCAGTACAAGGGCAAGCTCAAGGTCGTCGGCAAGCCGTTCACCACCGAGCGGTACGGCGTCGGCCTCAAGAAGGGCGATACGGCGTTGTGCGAGAAGGTCAACACGGCGATCGGAAAGATGGTCAGCTCCGGTGATTGGCAGAAGGCCCTCGACAAGACCGTCGGCCCGTCCGGGTTCAAGCCGGCCGGAGACAACCCCCCCAAGCAGGACGCCTGCAGCTAGTCGTCCCGTCAGAGGTGGTCAGGGGGCCGACGCGGCCCCCTGACTCCTCCACTTCCCAGCAGGCAGCAAGGAGACCTGAGTGATAGAGATCATCACGCAGTACCACGTGCTCGAGGCTTTCCTCACGACGATTCAGTTGACCCTGGCCTCGGCGATCGGGTCGATGCTGATCGGCACGATCGTCGCCATCATGAGGGTGTCACCGGTCAAGATCTTCAACTGGGCGGGGGCCGCGTACGTCAACCTCGTGAGGAACACTCCTCTCACGCTCATCGTCTTCTTCATGTTCTTCTGCTTGTTCCTGCTGTTGCGGTGGACCCTGACTCCACGCACGGCACCCCTGTCGACGCAGATCTTCTGGTGGGGCGTCGTGGGCTTGAGCGTGTACCACGCCTCCTTCGTCGCCGAGGCACTGCGCAGCGGCGTCAATACGGTCCCGGTCGGTCAGGCCGAGGCCGCCCGCGCGATCGGGCTCGATTTCGGCCAGTCGCTGAAGGAAGTGATCCTGCCCCAGGCATTCCGCGGGGCGATCGCTCCCCTCGGCAACACGATGATTGCTCTGATGAAGAACACCACGGCGGTCTCGACG
>JBDHZQ010000003.1:0-53183 GCA_039811945.1 Propionibacteriaceae bacterium | reverse complement strand
TCGGCGACCTGCTCAGTCTCGCCGTTCAACGACCGGCGGCACACGTCGACCAGCGCATCAGCCCACGGGGTCGGACTCGCTTCGCCCCGGTCGTGGAACAACCGGTCCCGGGCGGCCGACAGAGCGGCTTCGACGATCCGGCCCCGATCTGGATCCAGCACGGCCGTCAGTCGGAACCGGCCTTCGTCGTCGAACGACACCCGTCCTTGCTCCGAGCCGCCGTCAGGGTCGGGGTCGGCCGGCACCCGGGCTGCCCGGACCGTGGTGCGGATCTGGCCGACCGTCATCGACCCGGCAAGGGCGGCGACCTGCTCGTCGGTGTGAGGCGGTGCTTTCACCGCCGCTCTGGCCTGGTCGAGCGTCAACTGGCCCGATTCGAACAGTCCCACCGTCGCCGGATGCTCACCGCCGGCCATCTTCTCGGCCATGTCGATCCACGCCTGTGCCGTACCCGCCGACACTCCCGCCTGCCAGGTCAAGTAGTGCGACACCGAACGGATCCCGTCCTGGGCCCACACCCCAGAGTCGACCGCTTCCGCAGCCAGAGTCACCAACTCGGCCTGCGCCGCGTTCCACCGCGAGACCGCCACCGCCAACCGATCCTGGAACTCGTGGCGCTCAGCATCACTCACGCAGTGATCCACGTGATACGGGCTGACGATGGTCTCATCCATGGATTAATAATACACGCGTTCTATTTAGATGTCAAGCCCCCGGCCCGCGATCTCCCGACTCATCGCCGGCTCGGCCGACGTCACACCCGGTTCCCGCCCACCAAGGATGAATGATCTGACGCGGGGCGCGCGCGCCACCGCTGAAAGGATCGCCTGAACCCTGGCGTCGGAGGGCGCCACTACCATCGGCGAGGTGACTCATCTTGCGCTGGATACGAACGGATTCGACACGTCGGTGCGGATCGCCGACGACCTTTACCGACACGTCAACGGCAGGTGGCTCGAGACCGAGCAGATCCCCGACGACAAGCCGATGGCCGGAACGTTCGTCACGTTGCGCGACGAATCGGAGAAAGCCGTACACGCGATCTGCACCGAACTCGCCGACAGTGATCCGGCATCACTGACCGACGAGCAGACCAAGATCGCCACGCTCTACGGCGATTTCATGGACGCGGGGCGGATCGAGGAACTGGACACCGACCCGCTCGCTCCCCTGCTGCAGCGGGTCGAGTCGATCGGCTCGCTGACCGATCTCCAAGCCCATCTGGGCTGGTCGTTGCGGTACGGCCTTGCCTCCCTCCTGGCGGCCGACGTCGAGGCCGACCCTGGGAATCCGAAGCGGTATGTCCTGTTCGTCGCCCAGGACGGGCTCGGACTGCCGGACGAGTCGTACTACCGGGAGGACAAGCACGCCGCGATCCGTGAGGCGTACGTCGCCCACGTCGAGCGAAGCCTGAGCCTCGCCGGCGTCGACGACGCGGCCGCCCAGGCTCAACTCGTCATGGGCTTGGAGTCCGAGATCGCCGCCCGCCACTGGGATCGGGTCCGGGTGCGGGACATGCGGGCCATGTACAACCTCCGCTCCGTCACCCAGCTCAGCGAGGAGGCGCCTGACTTCGGTTGGGAGGCGGTGCTGGCCGGCGCGTCGATCGGCAGTGAGGTGAACGACGTCGTGGATTGCCAGCCCTCGTTCTTCACCGAGGTTGCTGCCCTCCTGACCGAGGACCGGCTCGAGGACTGGCTCGCCTGGGCCCGCTGGAAGGCCGTGTCGAGCCTCTCGCCGTACCTCCCCAGCCGCTTCGTCGACGAACGCTTCGGGTTCTACGAAAGGACGTTGCAGGGTACGCCGCAACTGCGAGACCGCTGGAAGCGCGGCGTCGCCTTCGCCGAACGAGTGATCGGCGAGGCGATCGGCAAGGTGTACGTCACGCGTCACTTCACGCCGGCTGCCAAGGAGCGGATGGATGGCCTGGTCGCGAACCTGATCGAGGCGTACCGGCAGTCGATCTCGTCCTTGGACTGGATGACCGACGAGACGAAGGCCGAGGCGCTGGCCAAACTCGAGAACTTCACACCGAAGATCGCCTACCCCGACGAGTGGCGCGACTACTCCGGGCTCCGCGTCGAGCGTGGCGACCTGGTCGGCAACGCCATGCGGGCGAACAGCTTCGAACTCGACTACGCCCTCTCCAAGCTGAACGGAGAGATCAATCGGGCCGAGTGGCTCATGTACCCCCAAACCGTCAACGCCTATTACCATCCTCTGCGCAACGAGATCGTCTTCCCGGCCGCGATCCTGCAGCCTCCGTTCTTCTCCATGGAGGCCGACGACGCGGTCAACTTCGGAGGGATCGGCGCCGTGATCGGCCACGAGATCGGGCACGGGTTCGACGATCAGGGCTCGACCTGCGACGGGGAAGGACGGCTGCGCAATTGGTGGACCGACGCAGACCGAGCGGCGTTCGAAGACCGCACCGGAGCACTGGTCGGACAGTACGCCGCACTCGAGCCGCAGCAGACTCCCGGTCACCGAGTGAACGGTGAGCTCACCATCGGCGAGAACATCGGCGACCTCGGCGGGCTCGCGATCGCGATCAAGGCGTGGCGGCTGGCGGGCGGGGATTCCTCGCCCGACATCGACGGCTACGACGGGCTCCAGCGCCTGTTCCTGTCGTGGGCGACGATCTGGCGCTCGAAGTCTCGCGACGAGCTCGTGCTGCAGCGGCTGGCCACGGACCCGCACTCCCCCGCCGAGTTCCGCTGCAACCAGATCGTGCGGAACCTCGACGACTTCTATTCGGCGTTCGGGGTGGTCGAGGGTGATGCCCTCTGGCTCGCGCCCGACCAGAGGGTCACCATCTGGTAGTCGAAATCGCTCGATCGATACCCCCTGGGGTATCATCTCGCCCGTGAAAACCCTCATCATCGGTGGAGTCGCCGGCGGCATGAGCGCGGCGACCCGCCTGCGCCGATTGGACGAGCAGGCCGAGATCGTGGTCGTGGAACGCAGCGGGTACGTCTCGTTCGCCAACTGCGGTCTGCCGTACCACGTCGGCGGCGTGATCGACCGTCGCCAGTCCCTACTCCTGCAGACCCCGGACTCCCTCGCGGCGCGGTTCAGGCTCGACGTGCGGGTGGCGACCGAAGCCGTACGGATCGACCGGAACCGGAGGATCGTCGAACTCAAGAACCTGGCCACCGGGGAGACGTACGAGGAGACGTACGACTCTCTCGTTCTGTCGCCCGGTGCGAAGCCGGTCCGCCCCCCGATTCCGGGCATCGAGAGGGCCCTCAGCCTGCGCAACATCGAGGACACCGACGCCCTGGTCGGGGCGGTCGTCGACGCCACCAGTGCCGTCGTCATCGGGGGTGGGTTCATCGGTGTGGAGATGGCCGAGAACCTTCACCACCGAGGCCTGACCGTGACCCTGGTCGAGGCGCTGCCCCAGATCATGGCCCCGATCGACCCCGAGATGATCGAGCCGGTTCACGAACGCATCCGCTCGGTGGGCGTGGATCTGCGCCTCGGGGCGAGTGTGACCGCGATCGGCGAGGCGACCGTGACGCTGTCGGACGGTTCACAGGCAGCGGCCGACCTCGTGGTGGCGGCGATCGGGGTACGGCCGGACAGTTCGCTCGCGGCCGATGCCGGGCTCGACCTCGGGCCCGGCGGGGCGATCGTCGTCGACGAGTGGCATCGCACGTCAGACTCGGCCATCTACGCCGTGGGCGACGCGGTCGCCAAGCGCGATGCCGTCGACGGCTCCCTAGTGCTCATTCCGCTCGCCCAGACGGCGAACCTGCAGGGTCGTCGGGTCGCCGATCACATCGCAGGGCTGGAGGGCGGAAGCCGCCCGGTGCTGGGTACGGCGATCGTCGGCGTGTTCGGTCTCCAAGTCGCGAGCACCGGGTGGAACGAGAAGCGGCTCAAGGCGGCAGGTGTGCCGTACCGCGCTATCCACACTCACCCGCTCTCGCACGCCGGCTACTACCCCGGCGCCGATTCCATGGCGCTGAAACTGCTCGTCGACCCGGAAACCGACCGAATCCTCGGCGCCCAGGGAGTCGGCGAAAGCGGTGTCGACAAGCGCATCGACGTGATCGCGACGGCCATGACCGGCGGAATCCCGGCGAGTCGGCTGGCGGATCTCGAGTTGGCCTACGCACCCCAGTTCTCCAGCGCCAAGGACCCAGTCAACATGCTCGGCTTCATCGCAGAGAACCAGCGCGACGGGGTGTCGGAATCGATCCAGTGGTACGACCTGGCCGACGCGATGGCGGGCGGAGCCGTACTCGTCGATGTCAGGACCCAGTCGGAATTCGACGCCGGGCGGATTCCGGGCTCGATCCTGATCCCTGTCGACGAGATGCGTGAGAGGTACGGCGACATCCCCGCCGGGCCGGTCGTCGTGCATTGTGCGGTGGGCCTGAGGGGACATACGGCCGTACGGCTGCTGCGGCAACTCGGACGCACCGACGTGCGCAACCTCGACGGTGGGTACAAGACCTGGCGGGCGGGTACGGCGTCGTAGGGAACGCTGGAGGCCTGGCTCAGGCCGTTGTCGGCAGAGCCAGGACCGAGTCCAACCAGGCGATGACCCGCCCGAGCGCCAGCGGGAGATTGCCGACCTGACAGTGGGCGGCTGCTCCTGAAGCGGCATCGAAGGTGACGACCGTTGAGGCGGGGTGCCGGGTACGGACAGCAGCCACGACCGCAGTTGCCTGACGCAGGGATTCGGCATCTTCGTCGCGGCCCACCAAGGCCAGGACGGGTACGTCGACGAGCGACAGATCCGTACGTCCCAACGCGTCGAACTTCTCGATCGCCCCGGCGATCCCGCCGGGACCGAACTGCCAGTCGTACCTGGCCAGGGCTGCCCGCATGACCCGGTTTCGACGAACCACCGCAAGGACTCCCCTCACCAGCGGTGACGCCGGATCACGCCGCAAGACGGCCGGCAACATCGCCCGGAACAGGGCAGCCGTGTCGTGGACGGGCGCCGAAGCGACGACGGCGCGCAGCCGATCCTGCGGGCGGGCCAGCGTGGCGTACTTCGTCACGAAGATCCCACCCCCGCTCCAGCCGAGCAGCACAATGTCACCGCCGAATCCCCGCTCCCGCACGGCATCGAACACCCGGATCAGCCCGTCCAGCGTCTGAATTCCGAAGTGGAGCCCTTGGTCAGGTGTCGACCCCTGCCCTGGCAGGTCGACGAGCACGACCGCCAGGCCGACCTGAAGCATTGCCTTGCCTCCGAAGAACCACACGAACGATTCGAACGAAGGGGCGGCGACCTGATCGGGACACATCAGGGCGTCAACGAACAAAACCGCCCTCGCACCCGGCGTGTCGAGTGTTGAGGTCGCCGATTGTCCCGCTTCGGTCCCTAGGACGAGCGGCTGATCACCTGGTCGCAGAGCGCCTCGAGCCCACGTCGGGCAGGGCCCTCGGGCAACGGGGCGAGCAACGATCGGGCAATGTCGGCGCGACGGGCGATCTCGGCCCGTGCGGCGGGGACCGCCGGGTGCGCCCGCAGCAACGTCAGGGCGCGGTCGACTTCGCTCTCCGCTAGGGGCCGCGACACCAAGGCCTTCAACTCCGCGTCTGCGGGATCGTCGGAGTGGGCGACGGCGAACGTCACCAGGGTGAGGACACCTTCACGCAAGTCCGTACCCGGCGTTTTGCCCGTCGACTCGCTCACCACGTCGATCAGGTCGTCCGAGAGTTGGAACACCACACCGATCTCCTCGCCGAACCGCTCCAGCGCGTCGAGCGCTTCGTCGTCGAGACCGGCCACCATGCCGCCGAACCGCGCCGACGTGGCGATCAGCGAACCCGTCTTGTCCTTGACGACCCCCAGGTAGTGCCCGACGGGATCATCATCGCCCTGCGGCCCCAGCAGTTCGGCGATCTGACCATGGACCAATCGGGCGAAGGTTTGCGCCTGCAGCGCGACGTACGGCACGCCGAGGGTCGCGACCACGCTGGACGCCCTGCTGAACAGCAGATCCCCGACCATAATCGCCACCGAGTTGTCCCAGCGGGCGTTCGCGCTGGGGGCGTTCCGCCGTACGGCCGCCTCGTCCATGACGTCGTCGTGATACAGGGATGCCACGTGAGTCAACTCGACCACCAGTGCCGCCCGGATCACCGACTCGTCGTCGACGTCGTGACCCACGTCCTTGCCGACGGCGGCTGCGAGCGCCACCAACAACGGCCGGAACCGTTTGCCGCCCGCCATCGTGATATGGCGGGCCACTTCGGTCACGAAGGCGGTCTCACCGCTGGCCGTGGCCGCCAATCGGCGCTCGATCTCTTCGAGCAGATCGACGGTCCAGGCCCGCAGTTCCTCGTCGGTCAGGTCATTCACGCTAGGGGGCATCTCATCTCAAGAGTTGAACCGCGGAGGTGGCGATGTCGATCAACCATCCGGGCGCGAGACCCAAGACGACGCTCATCACCGTGCCCACCACGATCACGATCTGGGTGCCCAGACCGGGTTGTTCGGCCGCACCCGACTCCTCGACAGACTCCCCGTGGTCGTCGACCTCGATCGGGGCGCGGAAGTACATGACCACGATCACACGCAGGTAGAAGAAGGCCGTCACCAGGCTCATCGCGACCGCGACCAGCACGAGCCACCAGTACCCGCCTCGCCAGGCTGCCCCGAACACCGCAACTTTGCCGACGAAGCCGGCGGTGGGCGGGATTCCGGCGAAGCTCAGCATGACCACCGTCATCGCGGCTGCCAGCCACGGGTGCCTCTTGCCCAGCCCCGCCCACGCCGACAACTCGTTCTGCTCGCCGGCCGCGTTCCTCACGAGCGTGAGCAGCGCGAACGCCGCGAGCGTGGCAAAGCCGTACGCCGCCATGTAGAAAGCGATGCCCGAGACCGTACCGATCTGCCCCGTCGGCAGGCCCGATTCCGGCGCCATCGCGCCCGCGACAGCGGTCAGCAAGAAGCCCGCATGAGCGATCGAAGAGTAGGCCAGCATCCGCTTGATGTCGCGCTGCACGATGCCCAGGACGGCACCCAGCAGCATGGTCAGTACGGCAATGCCCGCCACGAGCGGTTGCCACTGCCACCGCTCGCCACCGAGCGCGACGAACAGCACCCGCACGGTCGCGGCGATCGCCGCGATCTTCGTGCAGACGGCCATGAATGCGGTCACCGGGGTGGGAGCACCCACGTACACGTCAGGCGTCCACGAATGGAACGGCACCGCGCCGAGTTTGAACAGCAGGCCCACGATCACCAGCACCATGCCGGCGCTCAGCAGGGTCGGCGACTGCGACGGCGACGCGATCGCCGCGGCGATGGCGCCGAAAGAGAACGAGCCGGAGAAGCCGTACAGCAACGCCGCCCCGAACAGGAAGATCGCGCTCGACAACGAGCCCAGCAGGAAGTACTTCAAGGCCGCCTCCTGGCTCAGCAGACGACGCCGCCGCGCCAGGCCACAGAGCAGGTAGAGCGGCAACGAGAAGATCTCCAGAGCCACGAACATCATCAGCAGGTCGTTGGCGGCCGGGAAGAGCATCATGCCGGTGACCGCGAACAGCAGCAGCGGCAGCACCTCGGTGTGTTCGACCTTGGCCGTCGTGGCATCACGTTCCAACTGCGAACCGGGGATCGCCGCAGCCATGGGGGTGAAGGCGGTGACGCCGCCGTATACCCGCCGTTCGGCGAACAACAGCGCGCTCATCAGCGAAAACACCAGGGTCAACGCCCAGAAGATCTGCGTCGGTCCGTCGATCGCGAGCGATCCCATACCGCCCACCGTGCGCCAGCGGTCGCCCCAGGTGCCGAACAAGATCACCAGCGCACCGCCGAGGGACACGACGGCGATGATCAGTTGGGCCTCGTCACGCAGGTGACGCGGCGCAAACGCCTCGACCAGCACACCGAGGCACGCCGCAACGAACACGATGAAGACGGGTCCCAGCAGCCGATATTCGAGGATCGGCGCCGCGATGTCGAGAAGCGTCGGGATCATCACTTGCCTCCCTGCGCGGCCGGTGCCGGATCCGCGAGTTGCACGTAGCTCATGGTCTGTTTGGCGACCGGTTCAACGAGATCGAGCACCGGTTTGGGGAAGAATCCGAGCAGCAGGATCAGCGCCAGGACTGGGATGATCGCGAGCCGTTCCCGCCAGTCGAGGTCGGAGGTGATCGTCTCCTTGACCTCCTCGGAGGCGGGTCCGGTCATCATCCGCTGGTACATCCACAGGATGTAGAGCGACGACAGCACCATGCCGATGGTCGTGATCCCGGCGACGACCGGATTCCGGCTCCACGTGCCAGCCATGACGAGGAACTCGCCCACGAACGTACCCAGACCCGGCAACGTCAGGCCCGCCAGTCCCCCGACCAGCACGACGCCGGCGGCCACGGGTGCGATCTGGAAGACACCGCGGTACGACGCGATCTCCGCAGAGCCGCGGCGCCGTACCAAATAACCCAAGGCCAGGAACAGCGCGGCCGTCGAGAACCCGTGATTCAGCATGTAGAAGACGGTCCCGTTGATCGACTGGGTGGTGAACGCGAAGATGCCCACGACCATGAAGCCGAAGTGGCTGACCGACGTGAACGCGATCAGACGCAGCACGTTCTTCTGGCCGATGGCCAGGATTGCGCCGTACACGATCGAGATCACAGCCAGCACGATGACGTACGGCGCAGCCGCCTTCGAAGCGTCCGGGAACAGCGCGAGGCAGAACTTGATCATGCCGAACGTGCCGATCTTGTCCAGGATGCCGACGAGCAACGTCGACGTACCCGGCGTCGCCTGCTCGGCGGTGTCCGGCAGCCAGGTGTGCACCGGCACCATCGGAGCCTTGATCGCGAACGCGACGAAGAAGCCGAGGAAGATCAGGAGCTGCCAGTTGTACGGAATCGAGAGCTTGACCAGGTCGGACAGCAGGTACGACGGCGCGCCCTTGCTCGCCGACTGGATCCCGAGGCCGATCACGGCGAACAGCATCACCAGCCCGCCGGCCAGGGAGTACAGCAGGAACTTCATCGCGGCAGCGGTCCGCTTAGCCCCACCCCATCCGGCGATGAGGAAGTACATCGGCACCAGCGTGGCCTCGAAGAAGATGTAGAACAACAGCACGTCGCCGGCCATGAAGACGAACAGGCTCATCGACTCCAGGGCCAAGATCAGCGCGACGAACGTCCCTGCGCCCCAGCGGCCGTCAGCCGCCCCGGTCTTCCACTCGGCGATCAACACGATCGGCACGAGCACAGCCGTGAGCAGCACCATCAGCAGACCCAGGCCATCCAGGGACAGCGAGTAGTAGGCACCGATCGACCTGATCCAGGAGGCCGTCTCGGTCAGGTTCGCACCCGTCGCGTACTCGTACGCCACGACGGCCGCCAGCGCGAGCGTGGCGAGTGAGAACGCGAACCCGATGTTGCGCGCCAGCGGTCCCTTCGCGATCGCCGTAGCCAGGCAGCCTGCCAGCGGCAGGAGGGCCAGGGCTGTGAGCATGAACATGGATGTGTCCCCTTACGCCAACTGGCCGATCACGAGGGCTAGTCCCAGCAGCACGACGCCGACGACCATCGTCAGCCCGTACGACCGGACGTACCCGTTCTGCAACTTCCGCAACCCCGCCCCGGAGGCCAGCGCCAGGCTCGAACTGCCCTGGACCGCTCCGTCGACGACCGTCGTATCGATCGCCGTGAGGGCAGCGATCACGCCCTGACCGGGCCGCATCAGCACCGCCTCGTTGAACGCGTCGCCGAACAGGTCGTTGCGTCCGGCGATGATGAACGGATTGGCCGTGTACGGCGTCGTGGCCGGTATCGACCGGCGCCCGAACATGAGGTACGACGCGAGCACGCCCGCGGCGACCACGGCCATCGTCACGAAGACCAGCGGAGTCCAGTGCGGCAGCCACGACGCGTGTTCGGCGTGCTCGCCGTTGACCGCAGGAGCCAGCCAGTCGACGATCCACCCGTTGAGGGCGGCACCGCCGACGAACGACGGGATGGCCAGCAGGATCAGCGGCACGGTCATCACCGACGGTGACTCGTGGGGATGAACACCCTGCTGCCACCGCTTGGCCGACCAGAAGGTCATGAACATCAACCGGGTCATGTAGAACGCGGTCACACCGGCCCCGAGGATCGCCAGACCGCCCATCACGGGGCTTTGGTCGTACGCAACCTCGATCAGCAGGTCCTTGGAGTAGAAGCCGCTGAAGAACGGGAACCCGATAATCGCGAGGTATCCCATGAGGAACGTGACGTGGGTCACCTTCATCGCCTTGGCCAGGGCGCCGTAATGGCGCATGTTCACGTCGTCGTCCATGCCGTGCATCACCGAGCCGGCGCCCAGGAACATGTTCGCCTTGAAGAAGCCGTGGGTGATCAGGTGGAAGATCGCGATCGCGTAGCCTGCGGGGCCGAGGCCGGCACCGAGCATCATGTAGCCGATCTGCGACATCGTCGACCCGGCCAGCACCTTCTTGATGTCGTCCTTCGCGCACCCGATCCAGGCGCCGAAGAGCAAAGTCACGGTGCCGACGATCGCGACTGCGAGCGAGGCGACAGGCGTGTGGGCAAACACCTCGTGCGACCGGACGATCAGGTAGACACCGGCCGTCACCATGGTGGCCGCGTGGATGAGGGCAGACACCGGAGTGGGGCCCTCCATCGCGTCGAGCAACCAGGACTGGAGCGGTACCTGCGCCGATTTCGCGCACGCCCCGATCAGGAGGAACACGCCCAACAACGTCGCCCAGACCGGGCTGAGGTGGGCGGCGCCGGCATTGACGTCGGTGAACGAACTGGAGCCGAACATCGCGAGCATCGTGAAGATCGCCATCGTCATGCCCATGTCGCCGACTCGGTTGGCGACGAACGCCTTCTTGCCCGCGGTCGCCGCAGACGGGCGCTCCTGCCAGAAGGAGATGAGCAGATACGACGACAGGCCCACCCCTTCCCAGCCGATGAACAGGATCGCGTAGTTGTCGGCGAGCACCAGCAGGAGCATCGCGGCAACGAAAAGGTTGAGGTAGGCGAAGAACCGGCGCCGGTTGGGATCGTGGGCCATGTACCCGATCGAGTACACATGGATCAGGCTGCCGACGCCCGTGATGAGCAGCACGAACAGGATCGACAGTGGGTCGACGAGCATCCCGAAGTCGATCTTCCAGCTGCCGGTCTGGATCCAGGTGTAGAGCCGTACGCCGACCGCGCGCTGCTCTGCGGGCCGTGACCACAGGTCGGCGAACAGCACGACACCGATCACGAAGCTCACGATCGGTGCCAGGGTGCCGAGCAGATGGCCCCAGGCGTTCGTCGCCTTGCCGCCCAGCAGAAGGACGGCCGCGCTGGCCAGCGGCACGACGAACAGCAGCCACGACCAGACGAACAGCCCGGTCGGAGCCACCGGGGTCAGGGTTTCGAGAACGGTCACCGTCACCACCTCAGTACTTCAACAGGCTTGCGTTGTCGACCGAGGCCGAGCGACGACTGCGATACACGGCCACGATGATCGAGAGCCCGACGACGACTTCAGCCGCCGCGACCACCATGACGAAGAACGTCGCGGCCTGACCGTCGAGGGTGCCGTACTGGTTGCTGAACATGACGAACAGCAGGTTGCACGAGTTCAACATCAGCTCGATCGACATGAACACGACCAGGGCGTTGCGCCGGATCAAGAACCCGACCACGCCAATCGAGAACAGGATCGCCGCCAGCACCAGGTAGTAGTCCGGGTTCATTCGTCCTCCTCAGCCTGCGAGCCCTGCACCGCTTCGAGTTCGGCGAAGGCCTTCTTGGCCGCCGCGCCTAGTTCGGTCGGATGCCGCAAGCCCACGCGCTCGGTGAGCACCTCCGACACCGACGACGCGGCGACCGATCCGTCCGGTAGCAGGGCCGGGGTGTCGATCGAGTTGTGCCGGGCGAACACACCCGACGAGGGCCGAGGCCCGGGGTGGGTGCCGGAGTTGACGTACGCCTTAACCCGCTCGGCCGCCCGCATCGTCTGGGTGAACCGCGGCCGCAACCGCTCCCCGTGAGCGAGGACCATCGCACCGACCGCAGCCGTGATGAGCAACGCTGCGGTCGCCTCGAAAGCGACGACGTACCGGTTGAAGAGCAAGGCAGCGAGCCCTGGCACGTTCCCGCCGTACTCCGCGTTAGCCAGGTCGACCCCGACCGGTTGGGTCCAGATCGACTGGCCGATGGCTGCGACGAGCAGGATGACCAGCCCGAGGCCGGCCAGGATCGACGCCACCTTGTGGCCCTTGATCGTCTCGACCATCGACTCGTCGGTGTCGACCCCGACCAGCATGACGACGAACAGGAACAGCATCATGATCGCGCCGGTGTAGACGATGATCTGCACCACGAAGAGGAACGGCGAGCCGAGCGAGGCGTACAGCACCGCCAGGTTCACCATCACCAACGCCAGCGACAAGGCCGAATAGACGGCCTTGCGCAGGAGCACCATGCCGAGGGCGCCGAGCACCATCAGCGGTGCGCAGATCCAGAACGCGACCGCAGATCCGCTCACGAGCGGTACGAGCTGGGCGGTCATCGAGACGAACCCTCCTTCTGGTCGTTCCAGGTGCGAAGGTCCGGTTCGCCGGTCTTCGGCAGGCCGAGGAAGTACGCCTGCTCGTCGTCTCCGAGGCGGCGCGGGTGCGGCGGCTGCTCCATCCCGGGCAGCAGCGGCGCCAACAGTTCCTCCTTGGTGAAGATGAGCTTCGCGCGACTCGTGTCGGCCAGCTTGAACTGGTTCGTCATCGTGAGCGCCCGCGTGGGGCAGGCCTCGATGCACATGCCACAGAAAATGCAGCGCAGATAGTTGATCTGGTAGATGCGGCCGTACCGCTCACCGGGTGAGAAACGATCCTCCTCGGTGTTCGCCGCCCCCTGGACCAGGATCGCGTCGGCCGGGCAGGCCCACGCGCACAACTCGCACCCGACGCACTTCTCGAGGCCGTCGGGCCAGCGGTTCAGTTGGTGGCGGCCGTGAAAACGCGGCGCTGTCACTTTCTCCTTGGCGCCCGCCGTGCCCCACTTCTCCGGGTAGCCCTGCGTGAACGTCTTGCGGAACATCGTTCGGAACGTGACCCCGAACCCTGCCCACTCGTCGAAGAATCCCATCAGAGCACCTCCTCCTCGACCGCCACGCGGCTCCTGGGGATCGTCGCGTCGTCGGCAACCGACGCCGACCGGACGACCCCGGCGAACTCGGGCAGCACTTGGCCGGGCATGGGGGGTACGGGGTAGCCGCCGGCGAACGGGTCGAACTCGCCCTGCTCGTAGTCGGGGGTACGGCTGATCTCGCTCTCCGGTTCCTCCGCGTCACCGCGTCTGCCCGCAAAGGCGTAGATGATCGCCAACACGAGGAATACTCCCGCAGCCGCCAGCAGAATCTGCGGCGAGAACCATTGCAGGTTGATCGCGGTGCGCAGCACGGCCAGCAACACGATCCAGGCCAGCGAAATCGGGATCAGCCACTTCCAGCCAAGGTCCATGAACTGGTCGTACCTGAAGCGCGGCAGTGTTCCCCGCAACCACACGAACATCGCGATGAACAGCAGCACCTTCACGACGAACCAGAACAAGCCCATCCAGCCCGAATCCAGCCAGGCCAGAGCGGGTACGGCCGAGACCAACCAGGGGATCGGCCACGGCGCGTGGTACCCGCCGAAGAAGAGCGTGGTCGCGACGGCCGATACCGTCGCCATGTTGATGTACTCGGCGAGGAAGTAGATCGCGTAGCGGAACCCGGAGTAGTCGGTCAGGAAGCCGGACACGAGTTCCTGCTCACACTCCACCAGGTCGAACGGGGCCCGGTTCGTCTCGGCGACCATCGCGATCACAAAGATGACGCAGCTCGGGATGAGCAGCAAGGCGTGCCAACTCGGCAGGTGCAGCGCCGGGAGGATACCGAGCGGTTCGGCCTGCTTCTCCACGATCACCGAGGTCGACATCGACTGCGACCACATGAACACGCCCACCAAGGACAGACCCATCGCGATCTCGTAGCTGATCATCTGGGCGGTCGAACGGATCCCGCCGAGCAGCGCGTACGTGGACGACGAGGCCCACCCGGCCAGCACGATGCCGTAGATCCCGATCGACGCGATCGCCAGCACGAACAGCACGCTGACCGGCAGATCGGTGAGCTGAAGCCGGGTCGTGTAGCCGAACATGTTCACCTCGCCGGCCAGGGGAATCACCGACCACGAGGTGAAGGCCGCCGTACCTGTCAGCAGCGGAGCCAAGTTGAAGATCCACTTGTCCGTACCCGCCGGCCGGAAGTCTTCCTTGAAGATGAGCTTGGCGCCGTCGGCGAGCGCCTGCCCGAGCCCGAACGGGCCGTTCATGATCGGACCCTTGCGGTGCTGCATCTTGCCGACCAGCCGCCGCTCGAACCACACGTTGAAGATCGTGATGGCCAGCAGGAACACGAAGACGAAGACGACTTTGATGAGGATGATCCACCAGGGGTCTGTGCCGAACCCAGTGGCTTCGTACGGCGTCATGCCTGACCTCCGTCCTGCACGAAGTTCACCTGGTCGCCCGGATGGGCTCCCAGCACCTGCGAGATCGACCGTCCGGGAGCCCGGAGCGGCACCCACACCACCGAATCGGTGACCGTCGGGTCGACCACCAGGTCGAACCTGACCGAGCCGCGGCCGGTCGAGATCGTCACCGCATCACCCAAGCGGTACTGCTCGGCCGTCGCCGGCGAGACCCGCGCGACGGGCTTCTTCGCGGTGGCGAGCAATTCGTCGGCGCCGTCGTTGTGTCGGGAGTCGTCGATCAACTCACGCCAGCCGGCCAACACGAGGCCGGGCTTGGCCGACATCCAGGGCTGGTCGGGATCGGCGAGCCGTCCGCCTTCCCAGACCCCGAGGTCGGCCAGTTCGGCGCGGGCCTGCGTGGCATTCCGTACGACCAAGTCCCGGCCGAGCGCGTCGGCCAGAGCCGCCAAGACCCGGGTATCGGTCATCGGCGTACGGGTCTGCCGGTTGACCCGGGCACTGGTGCGGGGCCGGTGTTCCCAGTTGACGAAGGTGCCCGAATGCTCCTCGATCAGCGCGACGGGCAGCACCACATCAGCCCTGGAGGCGATGTCGGACAGACGAGTCTCGAGGCTGACGACGAAGCCGGCATTCTCGACGGCGTCGGTCGCCGCGGCCGGATCGGGGAAGTCGAGGAGTTCGGCTCCGCCGACCACCAGTGCTTCGATCCTGCCCACCCGAGCGGCCTGGACGATCCCGGCCGTGTCGAGACCCACATCGGCGGGCAGCGTCGACACGCCCCACGCCGTGGCGGTATCCACACGGGCCCGCCCGTCGCTGACGGGTCGGCCGCCTGGCAACAGATGAGGCACGCAACCGGCGTCGATGGCGCCGATCTCGCCGGCGCGGCGCGGGATCCAGGCGAGCCGTGCCCCGGTCGTACGGGCGAGCCGTACCGCCGCCGACAACGCGCCGGGCGAATCTGCCAGCCGCTCGCCGAGCAGCACCACGGTGCCGCTGTCGACGTCGTCCAGGCCCGCCACGGCCGCAGCCTCGGCGCCCGGCAGGCAGTTGACCAGCGAGGCCGACAACTTCTCGTTGCCGTGCGACAGCGCCGGGGCGACGGCGACCACAGCGAGATGCTTCTTGCGTACGGCCTTGCGGAGCCGCAAGAACACGATCGGGCTTTCTTCCTCAGGCTCCAACCCGACCAGGACGACCTTCGTGGCTCGCTCCAGGTCGGCGTATTGGACCGAATCCGCGAGCGACACACCGGCCACCCGGGCCCCGAGGAACTGAGCCTCTTCGTCGGAGATCGACCGCACCCGGCAGTCGACGTTGTTGGTGCCGAGGATCGTCCGGGCGAAACGCTGGTAGGCGTACGACGCCTCCTGCGTGAGCCGACCGCCGGCGATCACGCCCACGCTCGTACCCGCTTTCGCCAATCCGTTCACCGCAGCGTCGATCGCCTCGGGCCACGACGCCGGCCGAAGAACGCCTCCGTCGCGCACGAGAGGCATCGTCAGCCGGTCGGTGAGCCGTCCCGACACGAACGCGAACCGGCCGATGTCACAGTTCCATTCCTCGTTGACCTCGGGGTCGTTTCCGGCTGGGCGGCGCTTCACCTGGTAGTGCCGGTGGTCGATCCGCAACTCGCAGCCCGAGGCGCAGTGCTCGCAGGCGCTGATCGTCGACACCAGGTCGAACGGGCGCGACTGGAACCGATAGTCGGCGCTGGTCAGGGCACCCACCGGGCAGATCTGGATGACGTTGCCGGAGAAGTAGGAGTCGTACGGCTCCTCTTCGTAGAAGCCGACCTGCTGCAGTGCCCCGCGCTCGACGAGCGCGATGAACGGGTCGCCGGAGATCTGCTCGGAGAACCGAGTGCACCGGGCGCACAGCACACACCGCTCCCGGTCCAGCAGCACCTGGGCAGAGATGTTGACGGGCTTCGGGAAGGTCCGCTTGACCCCCTCGTACCGAGACTCCCCTCGACCGTTGCTCATCGCCTGGTTCTGGAGCGGGCATTCGCCGCCCTTGTCGCAGATCGGGCAGTCCAGCGGGTGGTTGATCAGGAGGAGTTCGAGCATTCCCTCCTGCGCCTTCTCGGCGACCGGTGAGGTCAGCTGCGTGCTGATCTTCATCCCCGGCGCGACTTCGAGGGTGCAGGAGGCCTGCGGTTTGGGCATGCCGCGGCCGTTGCCCATGTCGGGCACCTCGACCATGCACTGCCGGCAGGCGCCGACCGGGTCGAGCAGCGGATGATCGCAGAAACGCGGAATCGCGATCCCCAGGCGCTCGGCCGCGCGGATCACGAGCGTGCCCTTCGGCACAGACACCTCGGTGCCGTCGATCGTGAGCGTGACGAGTTCGACGGCCGGCTCGACGGCGCTGGACTCCTTGGCGGTGACGCTCATGCGTGGGCTCCCGTCTTCTCCACCGCGAACAGGGCGCTGCGCTCGTACGGCAAGACCTCCCAAGCGGGGGTGTGGTAGCCGGCCTCGAACTCACTGCGGAAGTACTTCACCGCACTGGTGACACAGGCCACGGCACCGTCTGCCAAGGCACAGAACGACTTGCCGCCGATGTTGTCGCACAGATCGAGCAGCTTCTCGACGTCGCCCTCGCGGGCCCGGCCCTGCTCGAAATCGGTCAGCAACTGCACCAGCCACCAGGTGCCTTCGCGACACGGGGTGCACTTGCCGCACGACTCGTGCTTGTAGAACTCCACCCAGCGCAACGTCGTCCGTACCACCGAGGTCGTCTCGTCGAAGATCTGCAGCGCCTTGGTGCCCAACATCGAGCCGGCCGCGGCCATCCCCTCGTAGTCGAGCGGGGTGTCGAGGTGCTCGGCGGTGAGAATCGGAGTCGAGGACCCGCCCGGGGTGAAGAACTTCAACTCGTGGCCCTCGCGGATCCCGCCGGCCAGGTCGAGCAGTTCGCGCAGGGTGATGCCGAGCGGAGCCTCGAACTGACCAGGGTTCCGTACGTGGCCCGACAGCGAATACAGCGTGTAACCCTTGGACTTCTCGGTCCCCATCGACGAGAACCAGTCCTTGCCGTTGGCGATGATCGACGGCACCGACGCGATCGACTCGACGTTGTTGATGACCGTCGGGGAGGCGTACAGGCCGGCGACCGCAGGGAACGGCGGCCGCAGCCGGGGTTGGCCGCGCCGTCCCTCGAGCGAGTCGAGCAGGGCGGTCTCCTCGCCGCAGATGTACGCACCGGCGCCGGCGTGCACCACGATGTCGAGGTCGTACCCGCTGCCCAGGACGTTCTTGCCCACGTACCCGGCGTTGCGTGCCTCCTGTACGGCCTGCTGCACGCGCCGGATCACGTGCAGCACCTCGCCCCGGATGTAGATGAACGCGGTGTGCACGCCGATGGCGTACGACGAGATGATCACGCCCTCGACCAAGGTGTGCGGTGAGGCGAGCATGAGCGGGATGTCCTTGCAGGTGCCCGGTTCGGACTCGTCCCCGTTGACCACGAGGTACTTCGGGTTCGGGTTGTCCTTGGGCACGAAGCTCCACTTGAGCCCCGTCGGGAACCCCGCCCCACCTCGGCCGCGCAACCCCGAGTCCTTGACCTCGGCCATCACGTCGGCGGGCTCCAGCTTGAGCGCCTTCCGGAGCGCACGGTAGCCGCCGCGCCTTTCGTACGACGGCAAGGTCCAGGCACGATCGTCGGCCCAGTTGACCGACAGCACCGGTGTCAGGAGATCGGTCATGCGTCAGCTCCCTTTCCCGCGTCGTCGGTCGACGGGGCTGTCCAGCCGTGCTCTTCGGCAATCCGCAACCCGAGCAGCGACTCCGGCCCGGCGCTCGGCCCTTCGTTCGCCCGCCCGTCGGGGAAACCGGCGATGACCCGCTCGGCCTCCCGCCAACTCGTGATGGTGGCCCCGCGGGTGGAGGTGACGACCTTGCCAGCCTGCAGATCGTCGAGCAGGTCGACGGCTTTGTCGGGGGTCATGTTGTCCATGAACTCCCAATTGACCATCATGACCGGGGCGAAATCGCAAGCCGCGTTGCATTCGATGCGTTCGAGCGAGATGGACCCGTCTGCCGTGGTCTGGTCGGTGCCGATCCCCAGATGGTCCGTCACGCGGTCGAGGATCGCGTCGCCGCCCATCACCGCGCAGAGAGCCGTGGTGCAGACACCGACGTGGTGGCGGCCCGCCGGGCGGCGCTTGTACATCGTGTAGAACGTCGCCACGCCCGACACCTGGGCCGGGGTGATGTCGAGGATCTCGGCACACACCTCGATCCCCTTCGGCGAGATCCGGCCGTCGACCGACTGAACCAGGTGCAGCATGGGCAGCAGGGCCGACCGCGGCTGCGGGTACCGGCCGGCCAACTCGCGCAGTTCGTCGTACGTCGTCGCGTCGATGTTGGTCTCGGTGTCGGCCATGTCGATCGACCCCGAGTCCGGGAAATAGGACGTGAACTCGTGCCCACTCACCGGTCTACCCCTCCTAGCACCGGGTCGAGGCTGGCCACGGCCACCACGACGTCGGAGATCATCGAGCCCTCGCACATCGCCGGGGCCGCCTGCAGGTGGTTGAACCCTGGGTCGCGCACGTGAACGCGGTACGGCCTCGTGCCTCCGTCGGAGACCACATGGCAGCCGAGTTCACCCTTCGGTGACTCGATGGCCACGTACGCCTGACCCGGCGGCACGCGGAACCCCTCGGTCACGATCTTGAAGTGATGGATCAGCGCTTCCATCGACTCGCCCATGATGTGCTTGATGTGCTCGAAGCTGTTGCCCTGGCCGTCGGGTCCGACCGTCAGATGTGCGGGCCAGGCGATCTTCGGGTCGTCGACCATGACCGGCTCGCCGCTGCTGGATTCCAGCCGCTCGTAGCACTGCTCGACGATCTTGAGCGACTCCCACATCTCCTGCAGTCGTATCCGGAAGCGCCCGTACGCGTCGGACGTGTTCCAGGTGATGACGTCGAAGTCGTACGTCTCGTAGCCGCAGTACGGCTGGGACTTGCGCAAGTCCCACGGAAAACCGGTCGCCCGCAGCGGCGGGCCAGACGCGCCGAACATCATGCACTGGGTGAGATCGAGCGTCGCGACGTTCTCCATCCGGCCCCGGAAGATGGGGTTCTCGTTGCAGAACGCGGCGTATTCGGGCAGGTGCTTGTGCAGCCACTCGATGACGCCCTTGAGCCGTGACAGTCCGTCCTCGGGCAGGTCGACCGACACACCGCCGGGACGCACGTAGGCGTGGTTCATGCGAGTTCCGCACACGGCCTCGAAGAAGTCGAGGATCATCTCGCGGTCCCGGAACCCGATGGTCATCATCGTGAGGGCGCCGATCTCCATGCCGCCGGTGCCGACGGCGACCAGGTGGCTCGCGATCCGGTTCAACTCCATGAACAGAACCCGGAGTTCGTCGGCCCGCTTCGGCGCTTCGATGCCGAGCAGCCGCTCCACGGCCAGGCAGTACACGACCTCGTTGAAGATCGGGGCCACGTAGTCCATGCGGGTGACGAACGTGGGGCCTTGTGCGTACGTGCGGACCTCCATGTTCTTCTCGATGCCGGTGTGCAGGAAGCCGATCCCCGGCCGAAGGGAGGTTACGGTCTCGCCGTCGAGTTCGAGCACCAACCGCAGCACGCCGTGCGTCGACGGGTGCTGCGGGCCCATGTTGATGACGATCGTCTCGTCGCCGCGCTCGCGTTGTGCTCGCGTGATGTCGTCCCAATCGCCGCCTTGGGCCACGTAGACGGTGCCGACGGTGTCGTCTGTCATGAGTAGCTCCTCCGCTGGTCGGGGGGCGGTACGACGGCTCCCTTGTATTCGACCGGCACGCCCCCGAGCGGGTAGTCCTTGCGTTGCGGATGGCCGTCCCAGTCGTCGGGCATCAGGATCCGGGTGAGCGCCGGGTGGCCGTCGTAGACGATCCCGAACATGTCGTACGTCTCACGCTCGTGCCAGTCCGCCATCGGGTAGATCGGCACCACCGACGGCATGTGCCGATCGCTGTCCGGCGTCGTGACCTGCAGTCGGATCCGCCGATTGTGGGTGATCGACAGCAGGTGGTAGACGGAGTGGAGTTCCTCACCGGTCATGTCGGGGAAGTGCACGCCGGAGACCGACACGCAGACCTCGAACCGCAAGTGGGCGTCGTCGCGGGCCGCCTTGACCGCGTCGACCAGATGGTCGCGGGGCACGAAGACCGTCAACTCGGAGTTGGCCACCACGACATGGCTCAGATCGGCCTCGGGCACCAGATCCCGGAGCCGTTGGACGACGTCGTCGAACCAGCCGCCGTACGGCCGCTCGGCCCGCGGGAACCGCACGAACGAACGCTCGATTCCGCCGTACCCGCTCGTGTCACCGGGACCGCGAGACCACATGCCCGTACGGGTGACGACGTGCTCCTCGACCCCGTCCCCGGAGGCCGGTACGAGCGGCGCGGAGTCGCTCATCGCATGAGTCCCTTCATCTCGATCGTCGCGGGGGCGGTCAAGGCGCGCTGCTCGCGAGCGTCCTGGTCAGCCGTCATGTGCGGCCCGATCGGGTACTTGCCCACGACCGGACCGTCGTAGGACTCGGTGCCCTTCTTGAGCTTGAACATCGCGTCGATGAGCATGTCGGGTCGAGGCGGGCAGCCGGGCAGGTACACGTCGACGGGCACGATGTGGTCGCAGCCCTGCACGATCGCGTAGTTGTTGAACATGCCGCCGGAGCTCGCGCACGCGCCCATCGAGATGACCCACTTGGGGTTGGGCATCTGGTCGTACACCTGACGTACGACCGGTGCCATCTTCTGGCTCACCCGGCCGGAGACGATGAGCAGGTCGGCCTGCCGGGGCGAGGCCCGGAAGACCTCCTGCCCCCAACGGCCGGCGTCGAAGCGCGGTGCGCCGAACGCCATCATCTCGATGGCACAACACGCCAGACCCATCGTGGCCGGCCAGAACGAAGCCTGCCGCATCCATCCGACGATGCCCTCGACGGTCGTCAGGAGCACACCGGCGGGAAGGTTGTCTTCGATGCCCATGTCAGCTCACCTCATTCCCAGGTCAGGCCGTCACGGCGCAGCACGTAGAAGTACGCCACCAGCACGGTCAGGATGAACAGGACCATCTCCACCAGCGCGAACAAGCCGAGCTGGTTGAAGGCGACAGCCCACGGGTACAAGAACACGATCTCGATGTCGAAGACGATGAACAGCATCGCGGTGATGTAGTACTTCACCGGGAACCGACCGCCACCCAGCGGCTGCGGGGTCGGCTGGATGCCGCACTCGTAGGTGTCGTACTTGGCCCTGTTGTAGCGGGCCGGACCGATGAAGATGCTGGCGATCACCGACACGGCGAGGAACCCGGCGGCCAAAGCCATGAGCCCGATGATCGGTGTGTAGAGATTCACCCTCGCCCTCGTTTCTCACTCGTCAGGTCTTTCCTATCGCTTCAGCAGAATCGATGCATCTCGACGCCACTTCGGCGATCGGCAACCGGCCCTGGCTGACTGGTGACATCTCACCACACCTGCCGGGTGGTCTAGGCCGATGGAGCCAGCTTGGTCAGAGTGTTCACGATGCGGTCGTACGCGTCGTGGCTCGGCTTGTCGGTCAGATTCGCCAACAGTTTGTGGACCAGCTTCATGAGCCGCGGGTGAGGCAGGCCGTACGTCGTACACAACCGCATGATCGACGGGTTGCCGATCAGCTTCACGAAGACGCCGCCGAGACGGTAGTAACCGCCCCATTCGCGTTTCAGGGTCGCCGGGTAGGCGTTGAGGGCCCGCTCGGCCGAGGTCGTGCCGACGCCACGGTAGTGGGCGTCGGCGATGTGGTCGGCGGCGTATCGGCCAGCCTCCATCGCGTACGCGATGCCCTCGCCGTTGAACGGGTTCACCATGCCGCCGGCGTCGCCGACCAGCATCAGGCCCCGGGCATAGGCAGGCTGCCGGTTGAATCCCATGGGCAGCGCGGCACCGCGGACTTCGGTCGTACGGAACTCGTCGCGGAACTGCCATTCGGCCGGGGTGTTGTCGAGCCAGCGCTTGAGCAGGTCCTTGTAGTCGGTCTTGCCGAAGGCCGACGACGTGTTCAACATGCCCAGGCCGACGTTGCACGTGCCGTCGCCCATGCCGAAGACCCAGCCGTACCCAGGCAGCAGGTTGGACGTACCAGGCGGGCCGTCCCACAACTCCAGCCAGGATTCCAACCAGTCGTCGTCGTGGCGCGGGGACGTGTAATACGTGCGTACGGCCACCCCGAGCGGCCGGTCGTCGCGCTTCGTCACACCCATCCCGACCGCCAGCCGGGAACTGTTGCCGTCGGCCGCGACGACGATCGGCGCGCGGAATGTGCCCGACTTGGTGGTGACCCCGACGATGCGGTCGTCGTCGCCGAGGATCGGGGCGGTGACCGTCTCCCCCTGCAGCAGCCGGGCACCTGCGGCTACCGCGTGTTTGGCGAGCAGGTCGTCGAAGTCGGCGCGCGGCCGTACCAAGCCGTAGTTCGGGAAGTCGTCCAACTCGGGCCACGGCATCTCGAACGGCTCGACCCGACCTCCGTAGATCCGCAATCCCTTGTTGTGGAGCCAGCCCGCCTCGACCGACGTGTCGATCCCGATCTTGATCAGTTCCCGCGTGGCCCGGGGGGTCAGACCGTCGCCGCACACCTTTTCCCGCGGGAAATGCGACTTCTCCAGCACCAGGACGTCCAAACCAGCCCTGGCCAGGTAGGTCGCCGTGGCAGAACCTGCGGGCCCGGCGCCGACGACGATGACGTCGACCTCGGTGGTGTCGGTTGACGGCACGCGTCGTCCCTCTCTCGCGGTAGCGGTGGCGGTCAGCTTACGAAAAAGCCGCAGGTACGACGAACTGGCACCCTCGGCGGGGTCCCTAGACCCCCAGGGCGCCGAGGGCCAGGCGGGCGGCGATGGCGAGCATGACGATGCCGATCAGCACGTCGAGAACCCGCCAGACCGCCGGCCTGCCGAGCGGCCCCGACAAGGCCCGGGCTCCGAAGCCCAACGCCGAGAACCAGACGAGGCTGGCCGTGGCTGCGCCGGCGGCGAAGACCCAGCGGGCGTCGGCGTGCCGGTTCGCGAGCGTGCCGAGCATGACGACGGTGTCCAGGTAGACGTGAGGGTTGAGAAAGGTCAGCGCGAGCGTGGTGAGCACCACGCCACGAGGCGGCTCCGCGCGCTCGGCGCTCAACGACGCGGGCTTCGCCGCGGATCGGAAGGACCGGTAGGCGAACCAGCACAGGTACGCGACCCCGCCCCAGGTCAGCACGACCAGCACCCAGGCGAACCTCGTCACGAGGACGCCGATCCCCACCGTGCCGAGCGTGACCAACAGCGCGTCGCTGACGGCGCAGATTGGGACCACGACGCCGACCGCTTGGCGCCTCAGGCCTTGTCGCAGCACGAACGCGTTCTGCGCCCCGATGGCCACGATGAGCCCGAGCCCGGCCAGGAAGCCCGCGATCGCCGTGTCCACCCGCGGGAGATTAGCCGATCAGAGGCGTGGGTTCGCCTGAGCGCCGAATCGCTGTACGTTCTCGGCCGCGGCGATCAAACCCAGCGTGACCGCGGTATGCCGATCCTTGCCCTGGACGATTGCGGCGGCGATGGTGCCGATGCAGGCGTCACCGGCGCCGACAGTGTCGACGACCTGGTTGTCGGGGATGACGGGCCCGGAGTATTCGACCTCGTCCCAGGTGATTCCTGCCTTGCCTCGGGTCACCATGAGCGACTTCGGGGTGGCGCCGGTCGCCTGGAGCCGGGACACGTCGGCCTCGTGGATGACGATCGGGTCGGCGGCCTCGATGACGTCGCTGGGGAGGTCGACGTACGGGGAAAGGTTGACCATGACGCGCACATTGCGGTCGATCGCGTACCGCACCACCGACGAGATGACGTCGGCGGGCGTTTCGGTCTGGGTCAGCAGCAGGTCCTCGGGGCCGAGCTTGCGGATCGGGTCGAGGGGCCGATTGACGATGTGGAGGTTGGCGGCCGGCACGACCACGATCTCGTTGGTGCCGCTCGGGTCGGTGGTGATGAGCGCGTGTCCGGTGGTGGTGTGCGGCTGACGGGTGACTTCGAGCGCGATGCCCATGCTCGCCAGGCGGTTGAGGTACTTGCGGCCCGCATCGTCGTCGCCGACCGACCCGACCATGACGACCTCGGCGCCCTGGGCACGGGCGGCCACGGCCTGGTTCGCACCCTTGCCTCCGGCGAATCGACTCAACCGTTCGCCGATGACTTTCTGTCCGGCATTCGGCAGCGCGGGTACGTGGACCTCGAGGTCCACATTGAGCGATCCGACGACGATGACCCGGCCCATGACGTACGTCCTTCCAGCACTATTCGGGGGTTACCGGGTCATCCTCGCAGACCGCCGGCGAGCCGGTGGAGGCGACCCCCACGGGAGCTACAGCCGTACCCCGCCCGGCAGGAAATCCCGGTACGGCGGCGCAGCCGGCAGCTCGCCGGTGCCGATCAATGCGCGGTACCACAACGCCGAATCCTTCGGCGTCCGAACCTGGGTGTCGTAGTCGACGTGGCAGATCCCGAAGCGGGGGGCATAGCCGTACGCCCATTCGAAGTTGTCCATGAACGACCAGACGAAGTAGCCGCGCACGTCCGCCCCGGCAGCGATCGCGTCGGCCACCGCCGACACGTGGTCGTGCAGGTAGCGCACCCGATCGCCGTCGTGCACGCGGCCGTCGACCACCTGTTCGTCGAGGAGCGGGGCGCCGTTCTCGGTGACGATCAGGGGCAGGCCGTGGTCGCGCCAGAGTCGGTCGAGGAGTTCGGTGAAGGCCGGCGGGTCGACGGTCCAGCCGAGCACGTTCGCAGCCACGCCGGGGTTGGGCACCACGCCGTATCCCAACGGCGAGTCGTCCTTGCCGACGAGGTGTGAGGAGTAGTAGTTCACCCCGACGAAATCGGTGGGCCCGGCAGCGAGTTCCTCGTCGCCGTCGCGGTAGACCTCGGACAGTCCCTCGTTCCAGGCGTACGCCTTGAACGTCGCCGGGTACGAACCGTGCAGCATGGGTCCCTCGAACCGGCCGTTGACCAGGTCGTGCCCGAGCGCCAACGCCAGGCGATGCTCCGCGTCGTCGACCTGCGGGCGCAGGACAGCCGGGTTGAGGACGATGCCGATCCAGCCGGCCCCGCCCGCGCGCAGCGCTCGGGCGCCGCCACCGTGCGCCAGGTTCAGGTGGTGGACGACCTGGTTGCGGATCCGGTCGTCACGGATTCCGGGCGCGTGCACGCCTTCGGAATGGCCAAGGTCGGCGATGCAGTACGGCTCGTTCAGCGTGATCCAGCCGTCGACGAGATCGCCGAGTGCCGCGATCGCGAGGGCCGCGTACCGCGCGAACGCGTCCACCGTCGCCCGGTTGGCCCAGCCGCCGGCGTCCTGGAGCGGCTGCGGGAGATCCCAGTGGTAGAGCGTGACGTACGCCGCAATCCCCGCCCCGCGCAACGCCGTGAGTAGCCGCCGGTAGAACACGACCCCCTCGGGGTTGACCTCGCCGGTGCCGTCGACCACGAGTCGCGACCACGACAGTGACAGCCGATACGCCGAGATCCCGAGTTCGGACATCAACGCGACGTCGGATGAGTAGCGGTGGTAGTGATCGCACGCCACGTCACCCGTGTCGCCATCTCGGGTCGTGCCCGGCGTGTGCGCGAACGTGTCCCAGATCGACGGGGTACGGCCGCCTTCTGCCACGGCACCTTCGATCTGGTAGGCCGCGGTTGCGGTGCCCCAACAGAAATCGGACGGAAATCCCATGTCGACTCCTTCGTCGTCGAGGGCCCTACCGCTTCGTCGGCGGCGGGATCTTCTTCTTGTTCTGGCTGTCGGCTGCCGTCTGGCCGCGGCGTTCGGCCAAGATCCGCTCCTGCTCGGCCTGCATCTCCTTCATCTCTTCCATGTCCATCGTCCCGCGCAGCACGTAGAACGCGATGCCCGCGATGACCAGGGACACGATCGGCGACCAGCCGAGCAGGAGTGGACCGGTGACCAGCGCCACGATGTCGAATCCCTTGATCAGGTTGCCCATCTGGCCGGGTGGCATGGCGCCGAACCCTCCCATTTGCACCAAGGGCTTGTTGTAGTCGACCGGCTTGGCCGACACCCAACGAACGGCGGCCAGCAAACCCGCCACGGCGGTCAGCCCCGCGTGGATCGAGGCATCGGCGAGCGACAGGTGCACGATCCCGGCACCCAACCCCATGAACGCCGGGATCACCAACAGGGCCCACATCACGGCCAGGACCGCGGGTACGGTCATCGTCGCCGTCCGCAGCTGTGCCGGCTTGAACGGGAACGCACGAGCCAGCCCGCCCGTCCGGGTCAGCACGCGCAGGCTGCCCAGCAGCGGGATCAACGCGTTCATGAGCACGAACGAGCTCACGACCGGGTTGAGCGGGCCCAGCCCCAGCGCACCGACGGCGTACGGCACGACCAGGCTCAGCCCCAGGAGGATCAACTGTTTGGGGAACCTGATCAGCCGCTGGAAATCCCGCCAGATCAGCGCCTGCAGGCCCAGACCACGACCCCTGGTCGGCCTGACATGGCCGCGGGCCACGGCGTCACGCTCGACGAGGATGTCACGCAACAGACCGAAGTCGAGCGCGAACATGGCACCCTGCATGCCCGACACGAGCGAGCCGCCGGACACCATGCGAGCCCGGTGGATCTCGTCGAGCCGTACGAGCGCGATCACCCCCGCCCCGATCAGCAGCGCCAGACCAGCGGCGGCGACCACGACTGCCAGGCGTACGGCCAACGCCGCGGTTTCGGTCGAGGTCACCCAATCGGCACCGATCCAACCTGCGGCCAGAGAGACGACTCCGAGCAGGGCGGCGATGCCGACAGCCCCGGTCAACCACTGCAGGGCGCGCACGACCCACGTGCGGTCGAACGTCTGTTCTGCCGCAGACAGTGCGGTCAGGCCGGCTGCACCCAGCGCCCCCGCCGTCGTCCAGGCGATGATCTCTCGCGACCCGGATCCGGTGAGGGCGGCGACCAACGCGCTCAGCGCGGCCGCCACGACCGCCGCCAGCAACGTGACGGCCACGAAGCGACCCCGCAGCAGACGGCCGCGTTTGATGGGGGCCTCCATGAGCCAGAACCCCTCGGCGGCCGACGCGACGATCGGCCCGAAGACCCGGGCTGCCATCAACGTGACGGCCAGGACACCGGCGAGGGCCGCCCAGGGCAGCAGCATGCGGGCCGAAAGACACGTCGTCGACGTACAACTCGCGACATCACCCTGCGCTCGGATGATGACGCTGGCGATCATCGCCCCGATCATCACCACCGCGAGCAACGCGACGTAGCCGTCCTGGATCAGGTCCCAGATGTGCCGGGTAGCACGGCCTCGCCGCCAGTCCTTCGTGAGCTGGTGAAGGTCCCGCTCCGACACCGGCTCGGGCGTCAGGTCGATCAGGCTGTGACGCCAGCTGGACTGAGGTTCTGGTTCGTCAGCCGCGTTCGGGGCCTCGAAGGTCGGGATCTCGACGTCGCCGTCGGTGTCGTCGACGGGTACGGCCGGTGGCGTCTGTTTCTGCGGCGGCTTGGCGGACTGCCGCTTGCGCGTGCGGCGGCTCATCCGCCGACCCGCACGGTCTTGGTAGCGACGGCTTCGACCAGCGATGGCTCGTGGCTCGCCATCACGATCGCCAGACCTTCGTCTCGCTCGGCACGCAGCCGTTTGGCCAGCCACTCGATGCCTTCGACGTCGAGGCGCTGTTCCGGTTCGTCGAGCACCAGCAGCTTGCGGGGCCGTACGAACGCCGTCGCGAGCGCGAGCCGGCGCCGTTGCCCTGACGAGAGCGTGCCCGGCAACTGGCCCGACTGAGGCACCAATTGGACCTCGTGGAGCACCTCGTCGACGGCCTCATCGGCGTCGGGCAGGCCGTGGGCTCGGGCGAGCAGGTCGAGGTGCTCGACCACCGACAGGTCGGGAAAGAAGTCGAGGTCGTCGATGACCGTGGCAAGGTCGCGGCGAACCTGCGGGTTCGACTCCCGCAGCGGGTTGCCGCACACCTCGACCGTGCCCGAATCGGGCCGGTCGGCACCGACCAGGCAGCGCAGGATCGTCGACTTGCCGGCACCATTGCGGCCGGTCAGCGCAATGGCGTCACCCGACCAGACGTCGAGGGAGAAGTCCTTCACGATCGTCACGGGGCCGTACGCCTTGGAGATCTTCGAGACCTTGAGCACCTGCTGCTTCGCCATGGTGGGCCATTCTTCCGCACGCACCAAGCGGCGCCGAACCGAGTCCGGCCGGACGGGGCGTGGGCGAGTGTCGGACGTACCTGCGATGATCAGCGACGTGCAGAACCGACGAGCTTTCCGCGCCGACCTCAGCAAACGGCGTTCCGAGGTGGCTGCGATGTTCGACCGGCTCGCGCCACGCTACGACGTCATCAACGACGTCGCCAGCCTCGGCCTGGACCGGCTGTGGCGCCGGGCCGTGGTCGACGCGGTGGCAGCACGCCCGGGCGACCTGATCCTCGACCTGGCCGCCGGCACCGGCACGAGTTCTGAGCCGTTCGCCGCGGCCGGTTGCCTCGTCGTGCCGACCGACATGAGCCTCGGCATGCTGGCCGAGGGACGCAAGCGGTACCCGAAACTGACCTTTGTCGCCGGTGACGCGCTGGCGCTGCCGTACCAGGACTCGTCGTTCGACGCCGCCACGATCTCGTTCGGCCTGCGCAACGTGGCTCACACCGAACAGGCACTGTCGGAACTGCTGCGGGTCGTGAAGCCGGGCGGCACGCTCGTGATCTGCGAGTTCAGCACGCCGACCTGGGCGCCATGGCGCAGCCTGTACACGACCTACCTGCCGCGGGTGGTCCCCCTGATCGCGTCCTGGGTGTCGCCCAATCCGGCCGCCTACCACTACCTGGTCGATTCGATCGTCGCCTGGCCTGACCAGCAGGAATTAGCCGTGCTCATGCAGCGGGCCGGCTGGCAACAGGTCGAGCATCGCAACCTGGCGGGCGGGATCGTGGCCCTCCACCGGGGGCGCCGGGGGGACTGATGAGCGGATTCGTCCTCGACGCGTACGCCGCGCGAAGTTGCCCGGTCAAGACGCAGAACCTGTTCCTGCCTGGCCTCACGCGGCCAGAGGTTGACGAGTCCCTGGCCGAGGCGTTCAGCGGCGGGCAGGCGTGGTCGGCCTCCGTGTTGGGGCAATTACTCAAGCGCTACGACGGGTCGGTCGTGGACTGCCGGCCCCTGAGGGACCAGCCGTGGCAGACGCAGGTCGACGCCACGCTGGCGGCTCTGGCCGACGGAGTGGGCGCGGTCATCGGCGCCCTGTTGCCGCTCGACCTGGCCGGGCACCGCAGTGGTCGGATCGACGTGCTCGTGCGGGGCGAGGATCGGCCCGATGGTCGGCCCGGGTACAACCCCGTGATCGTCAAGGCTCACCGCATGACCGAGCGCATCACCCCTGGACCGAACCACACGTCGCTCCCGGTGTCGTCGATGGCAGAGCCGCACCTGAGCGACGCTTGGCCTGTTCCGACGCTCGCGATCCGGGTCACGTCGCGCGAGGGTGACCTGCTTCAACTGGGCCATACCTGGCGTTTGCTGGAGGCCGCGGAGATGGCTGCTGGAGGCGAGCGGTTCGGTGGCATCGTGGGTACGGACGCGATCGGTGCTCTGAACGGCCAGGCCGGGATCGCCTGGGTGGACCTGGATCGGAAGCTCATCCGTACCTTCTCCCGCACCGCCGCCGCCGGCTGGACCAAGCGGAGCGCGCTGGAGCGGTACGACCACGAGCACCAGTTCCGGGTCAAGGTCGCACGAATCGCCATACGACACGTCGGGGGCGACGACGATCCACCGCTGGTCGTGACGCCCATCCGCGTCAGGGAATGCAGCCGCTGCGTCTGGTGGGAAACCTGCCGCCCCCAACTGGGCGACGACGACTTGAGCCTGCGGATCGCCAAGTCACCCCTCGACGTGCGTGAGATCGCGGTGCTTCGACGGCTCGGCGTCTCGACGCTCACCGACCTCGCCACCGTCGACCTCGACGCGTTCCTGCCGGGCTACCTGCCCGAGGTCGCCCATCGGTCGGGAAGTGAAGAGCGCCTCCGTACGGCCGCCCGTCGCGCCCGGCTCATGGTCGACGGAGTCGAGTTGGAGCAGGTGGCCGACGTGGTGGTGCCCCAGGCCGATCTGGAGATCGACCTCGATATCGAGACTTCATCCGACGACCGGGTGTATCTCTGGGGCTTCCTGCTCCACGATCGAGCCGCCGGTGAGGAACCGACGTACGTGGAGTTCTCCGACTTCACCGATCTGTCCTCCGGAGACGAGGCGGCGCTGGCCGCCGACGCCCTGACCTGGCTGCGGAGGGTGGTCGAGGAAGCCCCCGGCGCCGTACGGATCTATCACTATTCGTCGTACGAGATCCAGCGAATCCAGCGGTTCGCGCAGGTCTCGCCGAAGCCCGTGTTCGCGTGGGCAGAAGACCTGACCAGGACGAGCTTCTGTGACCTGTTCGAGGTCGTCCGGGCCGGATTCTTCGGGGTGTACGGGCTAGGACTGAAGCAGGTCGCGCACGCCGGTCCCGGGTTCGAGTGGCGCGACGACGACCCCAGCGGGCTCAATTCCCAAACCTGGTTCGACGACGCCGTCCATGCCGAGTCGGAATCGGCTCGCGACGAGGCCAAGGCGCGGGTGCTGGCCTACAACGAAGACGACGTCCGGGCCACCCATGCCCTCCGGGCCTGGTTACGCGAACGGCCAGTCACTCCCTCCCCCACCTGAACCGGCGGCGGAGCCGGCCCGGGGGCAGGGGCGGCGCGAGCAGCCGGTCGACCGATCCGGTGTACCCGGCGACGTGACCGAACCTCTCGTCGTCGGCGTTCCACTCTTCGCGCAGGCTGGCGATCTCGTCGTGACTGCGGGCGATGAAGTTCCACCACATGACGATCCCTTCGTCGAACGGCTCTCCGCCGAGCAGCATCACGCGGGCCGGCTGATCGGCCGGATTGTGCAGGCGCAGGTGGTCGAGGCCCGCGTCCCGAATCCCCAGGTGGGCGTTGTCGAGTCGGGTGGAATCCATGTCCACGTAGCCGGTGTCCACCAGCACGCCGTGCTCGAATCCCGGGTCCACGGGCAGTTCCCAGGTGGTGCCGGGTTGCAGGGTCACCTCTGCGGCCATCAGCGGCGTCTCGGTGACGACCGGTGACGTCGCCCCGTCGAGCGAACCGATGAGCAGCCGTACCTCGACACCGTCTTCGTCGCGCAAATCCGGCACGTGATGCTGGAAGTCGCGGCTGTGGTGGGCGCTGGCCTCGGGCAGCACGACCCACAACTGCACGCCGTGGAGCAGCTTGGTCTGCGGAGTCGACACCTCCGAGTGGGCAATGCCTGCGCCACCGGTCATCAGGTTGACCTCGCCCGGCCGGACGAGGCCGTGCACTCCCCCGGAATCGCGATGCTCGATCTCCCCGGTGAACAACCAGGACACGGTTTGCAGGCTGGTGTGCGGATGGGGCGGCACGTCCATCCCGCCCGTCTTCCAGGTCGGCTCCGGCCCGTAGTGGTCGACGAAGCACCAGGCTCCGACGAACGACCTCGTCAAGGACGGAAGCGTGCGACGTACGGTCAACGCGTCCTCACCGCCCAGCGGCACCTTCTTGGGACGGATGGACTGGACCTCTTCGGCCGGATGATGCTGATCGGGCTGGCAGTCACGCCACTGGGGAGCGCGTTCGGGATTGCTCACGATGGACCTCGTCTCAGCCGGGGCTTCAGCCTAGGCGCTCGCCCGTCGGCGAGAGAAGGTCAGAGCACCCAGCCGATCGTCAGGCCGAGCGCGACGAGCAGTTCGGCGACACCGGTGGTCTTGAGTACGGCGATCAGGTCCCGACCGTGGGCCCCGCCAAGCACCCTGCGCACGGGGTTCACCATGGCGACCAGGCCGAAAGCTCCGAGCAGCGACCACCACGTGCTGAGCCAGGCCGCCGCGACGACCGCGGCGAAGGCGACGATCACGAGACCGACGAAGAACCAGCGCGTACCCCCATCGCCGAGCTTGGTGGCCAGCGTGCGCTTGCCGGCCGAGACGTCGCCGGCCAGGTCGCGCAGGTTGTTGGCGACGAGTACGGCACACGCGCACGCGCCGACCGCCACGGCGGCGAGGAGAGACACCCAGGTCACGCGCCCGGCCTGCACGTACGTCGTACCCATGACGGCGACCAGCCCGAAGAAGACGAAGACCATGACTTCACCGAAACCGGCGTATCCGTACGGGTGAGGGCCGCCGGTGTAGAACCAGGCAGCGAGGATGCATGCCACGCCGACCGCCAGCAGCCACCAGTGCTGGGTCGACACGACGATCACCAGCCCGGCGACGGCGGCGACACCGAAGCAGGCGAAGGCAGCCAGCTTGACCGCCGACGGGCTGGCAGCGCCCGAGCCGACCAGGCGCATCGGCCCGACGCGATCGGCGTCCGTACCCCGTACCCCGTCGGAGTAGTCGTTGGCGTAGTTCACCCCGACCTGCAGCGCCAGCGCGACCACGAGGGCGAGGAGTGCTCCGAGCCAGCTGAAGCCACCGACGAACCAGGCTGCGCCCGAGCCGGCGAGCACGGGGGCGACGGCCGCGGGCAGGGTTCGCGGGCGCGCGCCCTCGACCCATTCACCTGCCGTCGCCATGCGCCTGAGCCTCCCACTGTCGCGCCCAACCTCGGCGGTCAATCTTGCCACTCGTCGTGCGTGGGATGCGCGACACCTGGCGCAAGGCGCGAGGCAGAGCGGCCGAAGAGACCAACCCGGACAGGGAATCCTTGAGCTCGTCCAGGGTGATGTCGAGGGTGGTGCCGACCACGACGCGGGCACCCCACGTGGGGTCGGCGACAGCGAGGGCGCACACCTGCTCGGTTCCGTAGATCCCGTCGAGCACCCGCTGCAACTCCGCGAGGTCGACGTTCACCCCACCGCTGACGACGACGTCGTCGACCCGGCCGAGCACGTGGAGAGTGCCGTCGATCCAGGCGCCCCGGTCGGACGTGGTGACGGTGCGTCCCTTCAGCACTTGTGCAGTGGCCTCTGGGTCGAGGCGGTAGCCGCTGAAGGCCGTCGGGGTGGTGAGCAGGATTCGTGCAGATTCGGTGAGGTCGACGTCGACACCGTCCAGGGGCATCCCGTCGTAGACCACGCCCCCGCAGGTCTCACTCATGCCGTACGTGGTGACGATCCGGATCCCCGCCTCCCGGGCTCGGTCGACATCGCCGGCGGCGGCCGCCGATCCGCCCAGCAAGACCGCGTCGAACCGCGCCAGGGCCACGGTCGTCACGCGGTCGGCCAGCGCTCGGTGAAGTTGGGTGGGCACGATCGACAGGTACGACGGAGTTGGCAACCTGAGCGTGGCCAGGTCTGCGAGATGGGGGTCGATCACGAGGGCGGTCGTTTCCGCCGCGTATGCACGTACGAGGGGCATCAACCCCGCCACGTAATGCGTCGGCAGTGCGGTCACCCAGGTTCCGGGTCCGGGGAGGCGTCGATGGGTCGCTTGGGCGGAGGCCAGCAGTGCGGCCCGGGAAAGCACGACGCACTTGGGCCTCCCTGTGGAACCCGACGTGGCGACGACCACGGCTGCGTCGGGCTCGGTCACCGGCTGATCGGGCTGCAGGGCGTCGATGACGCGTCGCGCCTCACGTGGATCCATGGGCAACGGGGCGATCGGCTCGCCGCGGTCGAGAGCAGTCGCGAGTGCGGGTACGAGATCGCCGCCCGACACGACGCGCAAGCCCATGTCGGCTGATCCTAGGGGACGACTGACGAGCACCTCTCGGACCGCGGTCGCCTGGGGTCACGTGTTCCCTCCGAGCGGCGGAGGCACGCCCCGACGTGAGAAGTACACTGGCCGCATGGGGCGCGTAGTGATTGTGATTGCGGTGGTGTCGCTCACCGTCTACGCCCTGGTTTCTATCTCGCAGGCCCATCCCGAACGGGTACGGCTCATGCCCCGTTGGCTCTGGTTCCTGATCTGCCTCGCCGCTCCCGTCGCCGGTCCCGTGACCTGGCTCTTGTTCGGCCAGCCCAGTGCGGGAGGTACGAGCCGCACCTCCGATCGTCGCCCGATCGGTCCCGACGACGATCCTGACTTCCTGCGCAAGCTCTAGCGCGTTGATCGCCCTCCCAGACAGCGGGTGATCGACGCGCCAAGCGCGGCAAACCAGCCGGTGAACTGGGAACCCCGCCTCAGGCAAGGACCCCGCGCAAGCGGAGGTGTCAGATGAGTCAGCTCCGGCACTTGCGTCCTCGTAATCGAACGTCTATACTATTCTTATGACAGCCATCACCCCCATGGCGGTCGTCACCGACAACTCGACCGTTGTTGTTTCTGGTTCATCGCCTGCTTGGTCCGAGACCGCGTCACCGTCTCTGTCCGTCTCGGAGTCGCAGTCGTGTCTGGTGGGGTCGTTGGTGGGGGTGCGGCACGCGTGTGCCACGGCTCCGCTCACCGACGACCATGCCGATACCGCCGGGTCGGTGGTGTGGGAGGCGGAGTTGGTCGCGATCATCGCCGAGGCGGAGAATCTGAAACACGCCCTGGCGGGGTTGCAGGCCCGCGCCACCGACGAACTGCGCCAGGCGCGGACTGCGGCTGCTGGCCCGGGCCGGCGGGCCCAAGACCAAGCCATCCAGTCGGTCGCCGCCGAAGTCGGCCTGGCCCGTCGGGCGTCACCGTGGTGGGGCGGCCAGTACGTCGCCACCGCCCGGCTCCTGCCGCGAGAACTGCCCCACACCTGGGGGGCTGCTGCTCACCGGCCAGGTCAGCGAAACCATGGCCCGGGGGTTGATCGCCGAAACCGGGTGTCTGACAGCCGAGGATCGGGCCCAGGTCGACCGCCGGCTCGGCCCGCATCTGCCGGGGCTGACCGTCCGGCAAGCCTGCGGCCGGGCCCGCCGGATCGCCGCAGAGTTGGACAACCCGGCCGTCGCCACCCGACACGCCAAGGCGGTGAAGTGTCGCCGGGTGAGTGTCGGGCCCGCCCCGGATCAGATGGCCTACCTGACCGTGCTCGGCCCGGTCGCCGACGTGATCGGCGCCTACGCGGCGATCACCGCGCACGCGACCACGATCGCGTGCGCCGAACGCGCCAGGTTCGACCCCGACACGATCGACCCCGACACTGGGGAACTGGCGATGGAGCCCCGAACCGCCGCTCAGGTCGCCGCCGACACCGCCCTCGAACTCCTCTCCGGCCGCGCCACGGGTCAGCCGACTCCGGTCGCGGTGCACCTGCTGATGACCGACCGGGCCCTCCTCGGCACCGGCGACCCGAACCGGTCCGTCGACGAACCCGCCTGGCTCCCCGGCCACGGCGTCGTCACCGCACCCGCCGCCCGGGCGTGGCTCACCAACCCCGACACCCAAGCCTGGCTCCGGCGTTTGTACACCCACCCGCAGACGGGTGAGTTGGTGGGGATGGATTCGAAGGCCCGATGCTTCACCGGACAACTACGCCAGTTGATCCTGCTCCGCGACGACCAGCGCTGCTCCACCCCCTGGTGCGACGCCCCCGCCCGCCAGATCGACCACACCGAACGGGCCGCCGACGGCGGCCCCACCACCTACCACAACGCCGCCGCCCTCTGCGAACGCTGCAACCACACCCGCGAAACCCCCGGCTGGCAGGTCACCAGCTGCCCCAACCAACCAGCCGGAACCCGCACCATCCAAACCCCCACCCGAACCATCTACACCCACCAACCACCACCCATCACCGAAACCACCACCCGAGACCCGGATCCGGAGCCGAACGTCCCGACGCCGGCGAGCGAGCCAACCACGCACGGACCGGCAGCTGACCCCAGCCTTTCCATTCTTGAAACGTTCTAGACATCCCTTCCCGATCGACATATCATTAGGTTGTCTAACTAACCGATTCCTGAGCCATGTCTGACATCACACCTGAACTTCTCACCATTGCCCACGACGTCCGGCTCGCCGCGCAGCGGCTTTCCCGCCACGTCAAAGACCACACGCCGTCGCTCGCACCGCACCTGTTCGTCGTACTCGTGCACCTCGAGCACCGCTCGGCTACAGCCGCCGAACTCGCCGCTGCCGAGCGCCTCAGCGCGCCCACGATGTCCAAGACCGTGTGCGAACTGGAGGAGCGCGGATTGGTACGTCGCGAACTCAACCCTGCCGACGCGCGCCAGAAGATCGTCAGCCTGACGTCCGCGGGTCGGCAGGCGATCGTCAGGGGGCGACGCGAGCGTGACGCATACATGGCCGAGCGCCTGAAGCCCTGCACCCCCGACGAGCTGTCCCTGCTGCGTGAGGCTGCCGCACTGCTGACCCAGGTGGTCGAAGCATGAGCCGGACCTTCTCCAGCCTGGCCTTCCGGCCTTATCGACGCTTCTTCGCCGGCGTGACGGCGTCGAACCTGGGCATGTGGATGACCCGCACGGCCCAGGCCTGGCTCGTGCTCGTGGAACTGACCCACGGCGACGCTCAGGCCCTCGGTTTCGTCACCAGCGCCATGTTCCTACCGACCTTGTTGCTCACACCCGTCGCGGGAACGCTGGCCGACCGATTCCCCAAGAGGCGCATCATGCTCGTCGCGCAGGTCGTGCTCTTCGTCGACATCGTTCTCCTGGCCTCGCTGACGCTGACGGGCACGGTGCAGCTCTGGCACGTCTTCGCCCTCGCATTCTCCGACGGTGTCGCCGGAGCCTTCGACGGCCCCAGCCGGCAAGCCATCGTCTCCGAACTCGTACCGCGCGACGCCGTCTCCAACGCCATCGGCCTCAACAGCACGAGCTTCAACGCGGCGCGGCTCCTGGGACCGGGCGCGGCCGGGGCGCTGATCTTCCTGATCGGCACCGGCCCGGTCTTCGTCGTCAATGCAGTTACGTTCGTGATTCAGATCACCTGCCTGCTCGGTCTGCCACGGATCAAGGCGACCAGGGCGACACCCAAGTCGGCGGTCGGCGGCGGAATGCTGACGGCGATCAGGTACGTCTGGCGCCGCGCCGACCTTCGGCTCCTGTTTTCGATCGCCCTGGCCATGGGCATCTTCGGGTTCAACTTCCAGATCACCAACCCGCTCATGGCAACCCAGGAGTTCGGCAAGGGTGCCGGCGAGTTCGGAGCGCTCGGCTCGATCATGGGGATCGGTTCGCTGACCGCAGCCCTCATGGCGGCCCAGCGGCCTCGCCCCCGGATCCGTCACGTGGCGTTCGGCCTGTTGGCCTTCTCGATGGCGATGACTTTGTCAGCCGCCGCACCCTCGTTCGGCTTGTTCACGCTGCTCATGATCCCGCTCGGATTGACGAGCGTCTCGATCATGGTGAGCGCGAACGCCCTGATCCAGATGGGAGTGACAGCCGAGGTCCGCGGGCGCGTGATGGCCCTGTGGGGAGCGGTGATCCTCGGCTTCGCCCCTGTCGTCTCCCCGTTGATCGGCTGGATCGGCAATGCCTACGGCGCTCGCGCCACGGTCTGGTTCAGCGCGGTCGGGATCACGGCTGTCGCGATCGCGGCGACGATCTACCTGGTAGTCCATGAGGGCATCGAGGTCCACATGACCCGCCGGCGGCCGTGGCTGGTGCTCGAGACCAGGACCGAGACAGGCTAGGAAGCGCTGATCAATGCTGTTCCGAGCGAGGACGTGCCGGGCGGGATGAGCCGGGACCACCGCATCTCGTGGTCGTACCGGGCGTACGAGTAGAGATGTGGGGGGAGCGGATCGCCCGATCCGGTGCGCCGCAGCCGGGACATGATTGATCAGCGTTTCCCGTGGTGTACGGCTAGACCAGGCCTTGCTTTCGGGCCCAGGAGACGGCCTCGCCCCGGCTGGCGACCTGGGCCTTGGCCAGGATGCTCGAAACGTGCACGCTGGCGGTCTTGGTCGTCACGAACAGCTCCGCAGCGATCTGACCGTTGCTCCGTCCCTGGGCGAGCAGCTTCAGAACCTCCAGTTCCCGCGGGGTCAGTTGTCCGGGGTGGGCGCGCTTGGGCACCGCGGCCTGCGCCTGTTCGAGCAACGACCGCAGTTGGCGCACCCGGAGTGTGGCCCCCAGCCGATCGGCCCTCACGATGGTCGCGTCGAGGACGGCTCGGCCTTCGGCGACCGATCCTGCCGTCACCATTGAGCGCCCTAACTCGCCGGACAGGATCAACTGGACGCTGACTGGCAGCAGGTCCGACGCCTTCACAGCGGCACGCCACGCGTCGACCGTGTCGAGTGTTTCTGCAGCCAACCACGCCCGGTATCCAGGCCCGACCCGGTAGCTCGGCAACGCATCCGCCGCTACCTCGACGAAGTCGGCCTCCATCCGGGTCAACCGCCGAGCCCGTGCCGCCAGGCAGATCACGTCCCAAGACGTCCTGATCGGAACGGCACCCAGCGCTGCCCGCGCCACTGCCACCACGCCCTCCGGGTGACCCGACGCCAGCAGCAGGTCGGCGGTGAGCACCGCCTTGCTGGAGGGGTATTGCTGGTCTGGGACCGCATCGGGCACCTCAGCCAAGGCCGTCCTCGCCATTTCGAGCTGGTCGCGTTCCAGCCGAAGGGTGGCCAACAGCAGTTGAAGCTGGGAACGATGCCTGTCGTTCGTGGTGTAGGCGACGGCCTGGTCGAGCACTGCCTGAGCCTCGTCGTACTCTCCCAGCGCGATGAGCGGGTCGGCCAGGTTGCCCATGATCATCGTGCCAACCGACCGCTCGACGCCACCCTCGACCGACAATCGGATTCCGTCGCGGGCGACGGCCATGGCCTCGGTGTAGTCACCGGCGAGATTGAGGCAATGCGACAAGTTGACGTGAGCGCGCATCAGGGTCCGCCCAGAGCCAAGGGACTTCGCCTCCGCCAACAGCGAGAGACCTTCGTCCTCCCGTCCCTGTCCGCACCACGCCGTACCGATCGTGTTCAGCAAGGACGAGATGTAGTAGTCATAGCCGGGCTCCCGCGCTACCGCGAGGCCGGCCTCGGCCAGCCGTACCGCATCGTCGAACTCGCCGGACAACATATGACCGCTACTGAGGCGATCGAGGGCTCGCACCTTCTGAAGTGTCGGGCGGTCGTTCGGGACGAGTTCCAGGGCTCGTTCGAAGTGCGCGGCGGCTCCGGGGAGGTCGAGCTGCCAGGTCGCCCGGCCCTTCGCGATCAGACGGTCGGCAACGACCAGGGGGTCCAGGTCGTCGGGGGCGTTCGCGATGCTCGCGTCGACCAACGTCAGAGCGCGTCGGGCGTCACCTGCCGCCAGCGCGGCGGCCGCAGCCCTGGCCAAGACCTCGTGCTCCGGCCCGGCCACAGACTCCGGATTATTCACCGAATGCCACGCGGCGAGGAGCTTTTCGTACAACGACGCCGCTTCCCAGTGCGACGTCGGCAATTGCCGCACCAAGGCCAGACAACCGGCGAACGCGTCCTCCATGCGCCTCGCCGCGAACAGGTGGTGCACGCGCGCCAGGGAATCGTCGGGGAGGAGATCGGCGACGTCGCTGTGGAGGCGCCGGTGCTCGCCGTCAAGCAGCTCGTCGTGCACCACTTCACGCACCAGGGCGTGTTTGAACGCGTACCCGTCGTCGCCGCTCTCAGACAGGCCGATCTGGACCAGGCCCTGAAATGCGTCACTGGACCGAGGGCGGTCGGTCCGGAAACGGGGTTCGAGCATGCCGGCATCGAGGATTTCCCGCACGAGCAGGGAAAAGTCGCCAGCCCCCGTCCCGACGAGTCCCGCCCACGCGTCGTGGGGCACCGCCTCCCCGAAGATCGACGCGATCCGCAGCGCCTGTCGAGCCTCGTCGCTCAGGCGGTGCACCCGTACCAACAAAGCCTCCCGCAGGGTGGCCGGCAGCCTGGTCCCACGCCCGGGTTGGATCGCGCGAGCCAGTTCCTCGGCGAAGTACGGCACCCCTTCGGCCATAGCGACGATGCCGGCGACACGGGGTTCGGGGACGGCGGCGCCGGCCACGCGGCGGACGATCTCGACGATGACCCGGTCTGGTAAAGCCGCGAGGTCGACACCGCGAACGCCCGCCGACCTCCGGAGTTCGGCCAAGACGCCACGGCTCGGGTGACGGCCGACAACCTCGTCCGACCTGTAGGTCGCCACCACGAGCACCGACCGCTTGGTCAAAGCCACCACGAGGAATTGCAGCAACTGCCAGGTCGAGGGGTCCGCCCAGTGGAGGTCCTCCAGCACCCACACGACCGGGGTCTGCTCCGCGGCCCCCTCCAATACGCGCGCCATCGCCTCGAACATGCGCAAACGATCGACGGAGGATCCGGTCGACGGATCGCCGGCCGGCGGGTACGCGGGGGCCAGCGACGCTGCTCCCGCCCCTGCCCACGCCAGCACGCGACGGTCGCCGTGAATCCGTCCGAGTTCCGAGAGCAGGCCGGCCACCGCGGCCAGCGGCGCCGGCTCCAACCCGAAGGCGAGGCTGTGGCTCACGATCACTGTCGCCCGTTCCGCCAGCCTGTCCGTCATGGCCTGGACGACGGTCGTCTTGCCCATGCCTGCCTCGCCGCCGAGCAGGACTAACCGGTCGAGGCCGAGGGAAGCCTCGAGTTGGAAGAGTTCGGCGTCCCGGCCCAACGCTGCCGATGTCACCTGGCTATCGTGCCAGCCGAGGCTGACCGTTGGTCAGAGTCAGCTTGGCCTCCGGTGGCCGGGAGGAGAACAGCCGGGCCCACAGCGAGACGCGGCTCACCTCGCGGGCCAGGCGAGCCTCGGCCGCCTCGTCGATCAGCTCGCGCTCGCGAGCCTGGTGAAGCTGGGTGAAGATGTATTCGCTCATGCCTCTACGTTCCTTCTGAGGTGCTACCGCCGACATCGGGAAAACAGCCAGTCTTGGCGGCAGACCCGAACATCTGAGGTACCTCAGACGATCGGGGATCGGTCAAACTCGCCGCGCGGGTCCGGGGCCGCGGCGTACCTTGACGCCATGGGTTCCCAGCGACGTCCAATCGCCCGGATCGCCCATCGAGGCAACTCCTACGCTCGTCGGGAAAACACGCTGGCCGCGTTCTCCAGCGCGATCGACGCCGGCTGCGATTGGCTGGAAATCGACGTCCGCACCACACGCGACGGCCGTAGCGTCGTGGTGCACGACCCCACCCTGCGCCGTTTGTGGGGGCTACCGGCGCCCGTCAGCGACCTGGATCTGCACGAAGTCCGCAGCCTCGGCATCGCAGACCAGCGCATCCCGACCTTGTCCGAAGTGCTGGACCTGGCGGCGGGTACGGGCGTCGGCGCGCTGATCGACGGCACCACGGTCGAGGACCTGCTCACTGCCCACGATCAGGCGTCCCGCGTCATGGCCGACCAGCGGATCATGTTCTGCGGAGCGACCGAGGCCATGATCGCCCTGCGTCACCGCGATTCCCGCGTTCGCCTTCAGTACGGCTACCGCGGCGGCCCGCTCGATCTCGCCCTCCTCGACGACCTCGGGCCGGACGTCGTCAACGCGGAGTGGTGCGACCTCAGCGCGGCGCTCATCGACCAGATCCACACGACGGGTCGTCAGGTGTGGGCGTGGACGGTCAACGACCCGGGCGTCATGCGCTGGCTGACCCGGCTGGGGATCGACGGGATCACGACCGACCGGGTGCGTCTGCTGAATCGGATCTTGCACGAGTCACCCCCGTACGAACGTCCGGTCGCGTTACCACCGACCTTGCCCGCCGCCGACCTCGACCGATCCCTCGGAGTCGCCGCCGCCCTGGCCGATCTGGCGATCTCCTACACGCGTGACGCCGAGCTCGGCCGGGTCGTGGCGAAGGCCCATGCCGCCGACGTGGTGACCGCCGTCGACACGTCGGTCGAAGCCGTGGTGCGCCAGGTCGTCGCCGAGGAACTGCCCGGTCACCTGCTCGTCGGCGAGGAGGAGGGCGGAGAATCCCAGCCTGGCGTACCGACCTGGTACCTCGACCCCGTGGACGGCACGACCAACCTGGCCAACCGCATCCCCTGGACCTCCTTCAGCCTCGCCCTGGCCGTCGACGACCAGCCGTGCGTGGCCGCTGTCGCTCACCCGTGGACCGGTGACGTCTTCCTCGGTGCGCTCGGACGAGGGGCGACCGCCCGCGGCGAGACCCTCACCTTGTCCGGAACGCCCCCGCTGCGGGTCTTACTCACCGAACTGGACGCCCACCAACGCTGGCCCGGCTTCGACGCGATGCTCGACCGCGCGGCCGACGATCACGTTACGGTCCGGATCATGGGGTCGGGAACCCTCACGCTCTCCGGTGTCGCGGCCGGATGGGGTCAAGCCGCCGTCATCCACGCCTTTTCGGCCGTCGACCACCTCGCCGCGCTCCTGCTCGTCCACGAGGCCGGGGGAGTCATCTGGGACGACCAGGCCCGTCGCGTCGTCTTTCCCGAACCGGGTACCCCGATCCTGGTCTCGCACCCCGCGACCGCGCGTCAGGCGTACCTCATCTGGCGCGGCCGAGACCGACCTGCCACACAGGCGTAGCATGAGCCCCAGCAATGTGCTCCGGGGTCGGTGAAAATCCGAACCGGCGGTGATAGTCCGCGACCCGTGCGCCTCTTCAGAGGGGTACGGCTGACCCGGTGGAATTCCGGGACCGACGGTCAAAGTCCGGATGGGAGGAAGCACAGGCGTCGTCGTACCGGCCTGCTCCGGACCGGCGGCGCCCAGCGGCGTTCGCCGTTGCCCCGGTCGCATGCCCGACCGGAAGGATCCGCCGATGACGCAGGCGCGCCGACGCCGTGTGGTGTCGCCGTACGCCCGTCACTTCGTCGCGCCTGCGGTCCTGACCCTCGGCTTGGTCGGCCTCTGGTTGCTCCTGGCCGACGGCCTGCCCGCGTTCCTGTTGCCGGGGCCGGGCGCGGTCCTGCAGAAGCTGTGGGCCGGACTGGTGGGCGGGACCCTGCTGCCGTACCTCTGGACCACCCTGGTCGAAGCCGTGCTCGGGTGCGCGGCCGGAGCTGTCGTCGCCCTGCCCCTGGCGATCGTGCTGCACCGCTCGGCCTGGGCCGATTCGGCGACCCGGCCGTTCCTCGGCGCGACGCAGGCGATCCCGGCGATCGCGTTGGCACCACTGCTCGTGCTGTGGGTGGGGTACGGCTTGATCCCAATCGTGCTGCTGTGCGCGTTGATGGTCTTCTTCCCGATCCTGGTCGTGGCATCGAGCGGGCTCCGGCACGTGGATCCCCACATCGTCGACGCGGCTCGCATCGACGGCGCCGGGTCTTGGCAACGATTGGTCCACGTCGAACTCCCGCTGGCCCTGCCCTGGCTCTATGCCGGGTTGCGCAACGGATTCACCCTCTCGGTGACCGGTGCCGTCGTGGGCGAGATGGTGATGGGCGGCCACGGTCTGGGCCAAATCCTCACCGTGCAGCGTGACCAACTCGACACCGCGGGCATGATCGCCACGATCGTCGTGCTCGCCGCCGTCGCGTCTGCGGCGTACATCCTTCTGATCCTCCTCGAACGCCGGTCGGCAATCGTCCGCAGTCTCGTCTGAAAGGCCACACACATGCGTCTTCGTCTCTTCATCGGGTGCCTTCTCGTGGCTCTGCTGGCGGCCTGCGGTTCGCCCACGTCGGCGCCGAGCCCGAGCCCAGAACCGACGACCAACCCGGCGGTGATCGGGCTGACGTACATCCCCAACGTGCAGTTCAGCCCGTTCTACGTGGCCGACCAGACAGGCCAGTTCAGCAAGCCGATCACGCTGCGGCACCACGGCGCCTCCGAGGGCCTGTTCACCGCCCTGACGACCGGGGCCGAGCAGTTCGTCGTGGCCGGCGGTGACGAGATGGCGCAGGCGCGGTCCGAGCACATCGACCTGATCGCGGTGGCGTCGTACTACCGCCAGTATCCGGTCAGGATCATCGTGCCGGCCGACTCGCCCATCCAGTCGGCCGCAGACCTCAAGGGCCGCAAGGTCGGGGTACCTGGCCGGTACGGCGAAACCTGGTTCGGCCTCAAGTTCGCCCTGTCCGGAGTCGGCCTCACCGAGCAGGACGTGTCGATCCAGGAGATCGGGTACACCCAGCAGGCCGCCTTGATGACCGGGAAGGTGGACGCCGTGATGGGCTTCGTGAACTCCGACGCGGTCCAATTCGCCAGTTCAGGCTTCGCCACCCGGTCGTTCGAGGTGGGCCAGGCCGTACCCCTGGTCAGCATCTCTCTGGTCACGACCAAGGCGTATGCCGACACCCATCCCGACGTCGTCCGCGCCATCGCCGCCGGAATGGTCGCGGGCATGAAGGCGGTCGCCGCGAACCCCGACCAGGCGATGACCATCTCGAAGGCCTACGTACCCGGCCTCTCGGATCCGGCCACCGCGACGTCGGCACGCGCCGTGCTCGACGCGACCATTCCGCTGTTCAAGGCCCCCGATTCCTCGATCGACGGCCACTTCGACCTCGACCAGTGGGAGCAGATGAGCCAAGCGATGGTCGGCGCGGGCCTGCTGCCCAAGCCCGAAGCAGCCGCGTCGATGGCGACCAACGGCTACCTCTGACCCGCCCCGTCCGCCAGCGATACACTGGCCCGTGCCCCTATAGCTCAGTTGGTTAGAGCAGCGTCCTTTTAAGTCGCGGGTCCCGGGTTCGAGCCCCGGTGGGGGTACATGCAATGGCAGGTCGTCGTGGTCGCCGGCATCGCCGGTCTCATGGCCCTGGTGCTGGCCTTCGTGGTCGACCGGCGCAACAGGGCTCGCCGCGCCGTCCTGGTCGATTCCCCGCCCGATCGGGATATCCCGGGCTTGCCCGAAGGAGCCCGGCCGGCCTATGTGTCCGACTCTGTGGCGGGCACCGCACCGCCCGGCGCTCCGTCGACCGAGTTGTCCCACCAGGCTCGTGACGAACTGAAACGCCGCTGCGCCTCGTCCCCGTCGATTCCGGCCGGGTGGGCGAATCGACGTTTCGTGACCGACTCCGCGGCCGGCTGGGCGGTCGTCTCGTCTCCGCGTGTGCTCGTAGCCCAAGAGATCCGGACGGTGAGGGAGATGTTGCCCGTCCTGGAACGCATCGGGCGCGACCGGACGGCCGTCGTGGTGGTGGCTGGCGTTCTGGCACCGGAGGTACGGGACACGCTGGCGGTCAACGTCGTGCAGCGGTACCTCCAGGCCGTCGCGGTCGAAACCTCCGACCTGGACACGGTCGCCCACCACACTCATGCGCAGATCGTCACCCGTGAAGACCTACAGGCGGGTTGGCTGCCCGAACTCGCTCTGGGCTGGTGCGACAACTGGATCAGCGGATCACGAGAAAGCTGGATCTTGGGGGCTGAGTGATTCACAGTCTGAACCCTCAGAAATGACATGGCTGTGATTTAGGTGCCTCAGAGTCTCCAGTTTGAGTTGAGGTCCAGAAACTTCGTCACGACGACTTTGGTACGGCTCACGCCCACCCCAGCTCGTGGAGCCTTTCGTCGCTGATCCCGAAGTGGTGGGCGATCTCGTGAACCACGGTGATCGTGACTTGCTCGACCACGTCGTCGTAGGTGGAGCACATCGCCAGGATCGACTTCCGGAAGATGAAGATCTGGTCCGGGAGGTATCCGCCGTACGAAGAATCTCTTTCTGTCAAAGGGATTCCTTCGTACAGGCCGAGAAGGCTTGGGTCCCCGTCCGGTGCCTCGTCCTCGATCAACAACACCGCGTTGTCGATGAGGTCGACCAGGTCCTGAGGCACGCCTTCGAGCGCTTCGTCGACCAAGGAATCGAACTCCGACTCGCTCATCTGCACGGCCATACGGCCAGCATAAGCGGCCGGAATGACAAAGATGTCATTTCTTCCCCCGACGGATCAGGGCCCACCTGAGGACTTCTCCACTGGTGGCCGCATTCCTGAGAAACACGTACGTTGCGCAACAGCTGAGACAAAACAGTACGGATGTGACGGGTGTGAATACGTCCTCTGAGAGGGGTAATTGAAGTGCACATCGCTCTTCGAGGGTGCAGGGCCGCGGCCGTCGCAGCGGTCATGGCTGTCGGGCTCCAAGGCATCGGTGGCCTGATCGCGGGGCCGCTCGCCGCCGCAGACACCGTGATGGCAGCGACCACCGCTGTCAACGTCCGCTCCGGACCGAGCACGTCCACGGCCATCCTGGGGGTTCTCTCCACCGGCGCCACGATCACCGCCACGGGACCGTCGGTCAACGGCTGGACCCCCGTCAAGTACGCGGGGAAGAGCGCCTACGTCTCCACCCAGTACCTCCGCAGCACCAGCAGTGCTGGTTCGTCCACGAGTTCATCGTCGACCACGACACGCACCGCGATCGCGATCGAAGCCGTGAACGTCCGCACGGGGCCAGGTTTGACGTACCCGGTTAGCACCGTCCTGCCCAAGGGCGGCATGTGCTGGCTCAACGGAGTCGAACAGAACGGGTACAGCCAGCTCGTCGACGGCCGCTGGGTCTCGACCACGTGGATCACCAAGTCGGGCGCCTCGAGCGGTTCCTCAGGCACGTCGACCGACTCGTCGAGTTCTCTGCCCGACGTCACAGGCCAAGTCAGGGCCACGGCAGCGCTGATGATCAGGACCACGTCAGGCAGCGACTTCACGAACCTGGGTGACGTGCCGTCGGGCACCATCCTCGACGTGACTGGCGTGACCACGAACGGGGTCGCCCAGATCGTCTACCAAGGCGCTGTTCGGTGGGTCAACGCCAACTACATCGTGCCGGTCGGCAGCACCGGACCTGCGGCGTCCACCGACGGTCTGCCGGCGGTCACCGGTACCCGCTACGCCACCACCGCGCTCGACATCCGCAACGTCTCGGCGGACGCCTACACGGCGATCACGGAGGTGCCGAAGGGTACGGCTCTGCAGATCACCGGCGTGATCGAGAACGGCCGGATGCAGATCATCTACCAAGGAGCGGTGCGCTGGGTTACCGCGATCTACCTCGCCACGACGCCGGTCGCCGCTACGTCCGGCGATTCCCAGGGCTTGGACGGGCTGCAGCCCAAGACGAAGGCGATCGTGGCCGACTGCAGGTCGCGGTTCCCGCAGATCCTTACCTACTACGGCGTGCGATCCGATCCCCTGCCTGACCATCCCAGCGGCCGCGCGGTCGACATCATGCTGCCCAACTACCGCAGCAACTACGACCTGGGCAGGTCGATCGCCGACTACTACCAGGCCAACGCCATCCGGTTCGGGATCGAATACATCATCTACGACCAGCACATCTGGAGCGTGGCCCGGTCCAGCGAGGGCTGGCGCTTCATGGCCGATCGGGGCAGCGACACCGCCAACCACAAGGACCACGTACACATCACGGTGACTGCCTGAGGCTGGACGCACCGGTGCCCCGTTCGCGATTCCGAGCGGGGCACCGGCGGCTTGGTGGCCAGGGCCGGGATCGAACCGGCGACCTTTCACTTTTCAGGCGAACGCTGCTACCAGCTGAGCTACCTGGCCGTACGTGGAAAGCCAGCGACCCCGACGGGACTCGAACCCGCGACCTCCGCCGTGACAGGGCGGCGCGCTAACCAACTGCGCTACGGGGCCCTATTCAAGGACCTGCCCGCTTGTCAGCGGGCCTTCGAAACTATAGCGGCCCGCCGACGGCGGGCGCCACTTCTCCTTCGCATCCCCAACCAGATTCGAACTGGCGCTACCGCCTTGAAAGGGCGGGGTCCTGGGCCGCTAGACGATGGGGACCAGCACAAAGCCTGACCAGTCTAGGCGAAGAGAATGCCTCGAAGCGACTCGGACCTTCTACCCTCAGGCCATGGCGTTCGAGAAGTCGACGTTGCCTGGAGCGGCAGGGTACGAGGCAGCCGGGTTGGCGTGGTTGGCCGACGCCGGTCCCGACGCAGCATCGGTGGTTCGAGTCCTGGGGTTCACCCGCGACCGGATCCGACTCACCCGTCTGTCCACCGTCCCCGTCACCGTCGAACTCGCTGCCGACTTCGGCCGACGCCTGGCGATCACGCACGACGCCGGAGCGGCTGCGTTCGGCGCACCACCGCCCGACTGGTCGGGCGACGGCTGGATCGGCGTCGAACCCATGTCGCTCGACCCGACCCCCACGTGGGGCAGGTTCTACGCAGAGCAACGGTGCCTGCCGTACCTGCACCGCGCCCACAAGCGCCGCGCCATCTCCGTCTCCGCAGCCACCGTCATCGAGCAGGTCTGTTCCAGACTCGCCGACGGGAGGTACGACGACGCCGCTCCCCCGGCCCGGATCCACGGCGACCTGTGGGCCGGCAATGTCGTACCCACCGCCGCCGGACTGACCCTGATCGATCCCGCCGCCCACGGTGGCCACCGGCTCACCGATCTCGCCATGCTGTCCCTGTTCGGCTACGCCCGGCTGGACACGATCCTCAGTGCGTATGCCGCCGAGTCCTCGCATCTGTGCGACGGCTGGCGCGAGCTCCTCGCTCTTCACCAGCTGCACCCGCTGCTCGTGCACGCGGCGATCTTCGGCGGCGGCTACGGGGCCCAGGCCGAATCGATCGCCCGCCGCTTCTGAGTCAGTGCAGGTACGCGCCTTCCCAACGCTGGAGTTCGTCGAAGAACTCCGCCCGTACGTCCGCACCCGACAGCACGATGTCGTGCACGGCGTTGTCGATCCTGACCAAGGTGACGTGCCGGCCCAGGTTCGGCGCCTTGGCGGCCAGCCGATTCACGTCGAGCACGATGTCGGCGTGCTTGAGTTCCTCGGACCACTTCCGGCCGAAATCCGACCGCGCCGAGACCATCATCAGCACCGGGCAGTCGATCGCCAGCCCGCCCGACACCTGGTCATGCCCGTTCATGATCGCGCGGAGCCACCCCGATCGCACCGGCTGGGACGGCGAGCGTTTGAGATCCAGATCCCAGTCCCACTCCCCGCCGTGCGAGACGTGCAGCGCCCGGCTGTAGAAACCACTGTCCCCCATCGGCAACGCCCACGTCGCAGCCCGGGTGGCCAGGCTCCGCACGAGGGGCGGCGCCAGAGCTCTCACCAGCGCCGACCCCTGCAGGTCGATCCACGGCGAGTTCAGCACCAGACCAGCGATCACGCCCGGGTGCCGGTCGGCCCACAACGCCGTGATCAGCCCACCGGTCGAGTGACCGTTGACGACGATCACGGAGTGGTGCCGCCGTACCCGCTCGACAGCCGCGTCCAGCTCCAGGTCGTACTCCGACAGGTCCTCGACATACCCCGGTAGCTGCCCGGTGTGGAGGCTCCTGCCGTACCTGCGCAGATCCAGGGCGTAGAAGTCGTAGCCCAAGTCGTCCCAGTGTTCGGCCAAGTGCCTCTGGAAGAAGTAGTCGTTCCAGCCGTGGACGTACAGCACGGCTCTCGCGTGCCTGGGCCGCGACCGCCGGACGAGAGTCGCCGTCGGTTCGAGCTCCCCCTCCTCGGGATACCGTCGGGCACCGACCAGAGCCAATTCCCTCGACTCGTATCCGTCCAGCAACCGGTCGTGATGCCAGCCTCCTGCCCACCGCACGACGTCGCCGCGATCGGCAGCAGCGAGGGGTACGACGTCGCTGCCGGTCGGCTCGGTGCCTTCGTCTGCGACGGGCTCTGCCGCTTCGACGGCGTCGGCTACTGATTCCTCGAACTCGGCGTCCTGTTCGGCGACTTCGTCTTCGTCGGAGGTGTCCTCACCGACACCCAAGGCCATCCGCAGAGAACTGAGCGTTTCCGACAACGACCGCATGGACACGACTCTAGTCGCGGCCATGTGCCGATCAGCGAACGGGAACGCGCCTACGACGACCGGCGAAGGGGGTAGTCACCCTCGTCGTCGTCTTCGGTTTCGTCGTCTTCGTCGTCGTACTCGTCGTACTGATCGGCCAAGTCGGCGTAGGAATCAGGAATTCCGTCTGAGTTGGCACGAAGCTCTCGCTCCAGCGATGAGAAGTCTGTCGAAACCGACCTGTACTTCAACTCGCGAGCGACCTTGGTCTGCTTCGCCCTTGCACGGCCGCGCCCCATAGAGCCAGCCCCCTCGCCTATGTACGCTCGCGGAGTGGCCGCGGCAGATGATCCATTAGTTCGTGGCACACAGGCTACCCGAGCGCTAGGCGACTACCAACCGGTGACCGTGAATCAGCGCTCGTGTCGTCCGGTCAGTTCGACGCTCCCGCTGCCGGGGCTGATCCGCCCGCAGGCCCACGCTCGAATCCCGGCCGAGGCCAGACAACGGGTGGCCGCATCGACCGATGCCTGGGGCATCACCATCGCCATCCCGACGCCCATGTTGAGGGTGGCTTCCAGATCGGGTTGGGAGACGTCGCCGGCCCTCTGAACCAGGCCGAAGATGGGCGCCGGCTGCCAGGTCGCCCGGTCGATCTGCGCCGATAGATGGCCCGGCAGCACCCGGGCCAGGTTGTTCGCGAAACCTCCGCCCGTGATGTGGCTCATCGCGTGGACTTCGGTCGCAGCGACGACGTCGAGGACGTCCTTGGCGTAGACGCGGGTGGGTACGAGCAGTTCCTCGCCGAGGGTACGGCTGAACTCCGGTACGTACGTGTCGAGCCGCATGCCGGCCACACGGAGCAGCACGTGGCGGACCAACGAGTAGCCGTTCGAGTGCAGCCCAGACGACGCCAGGGCCAGCACGACGTCTCCGGCGACGATTCGGTCGGCGCCCAGCACCTGGTCGGCCTCGACGACGCCGGTCGTCGCTCCGGCCACGTCGTACTCGTCGGCGGCCAGCAACCCCGGATGCTCGGCCGTCTCGCCCCCGAGCAGAGCGGCGCCCGCAGCCGTACACGCGGCAGCGATACCGCCCACGATCGCAGCGATCCGCTCCGGCACGAGCGTGCCGCAGGCGATGTAGTCGGTCACGAACAGCGGCTCGGCGCCCACCACGACCAGGTCGTCGACGAGCATGCCCACGAGGTCCCAGCCGATCGTGTCGTGCTTGTCGAGCGCTTGGGCGATCGCGACCTTCGTGCCGACCCCGTCGGTCGACGTGGCCAACAGCGGGCGACGGTAGTTCTTCAGACCCGAGGCGTCGAACAGCCCTGCGAACCCGCCGATCCCGCCGACGACCTCCGGCCGGTGGGTCGCCCGCACGTGGTCCTTCATGAGCTGGACGGCGCGATCGCCGGCCTCGATGTCGACGCCGGCGCGAGCGTAGGCACTCTGGGTCTCAGCCACACGAACCTCCTGGGTTGATGCCGAGTTGGCGGGCCGACTCGGGCACCGGGATCGGATAGACACCGTCGAAACAGGCGCGGCAGAGGTGATCCTTCGCGACCCCGGTCGCGGCGACCAGACCGTCGAGGGAGACGTACCCGAGCGAATCCGCCCCGATCGAGAAGCAGATGTCCTCCACGCTCATGCCCGGAGCGATCAGTTCCGCGCGGGTGGCGAAATCGATCCCGTAGAAGCACGGCCATTCGACCGGGGGCGACGAGATTCTGACGTGTACTTCTTTGGCGCCCGCCTCACGCAGCATCCGGACCAACGCGCGTTGCGTGTTGCCGCGCACGATCGAGTCGTCGACGACGACGAGCCGCTGGCCGGCGATGACGTCACGCAACGGGTTCAGTTTGAGCCGGATGCCGAGTTGGCGGATCGTCTGGGACGGCTGGATGAACGTACGGCCGACGTAGGCGTTCTTGACCAGGCCCATGCCGTACGGGATTCCCGATTCCGCGGCGTATCCGATCGCCGCCGGCGTGCCGGATTCTGGCACGGGGATCACCAAGTCGGCCTCGACGGGGTGTTCGGCAGCGAGGGTACGGCCGATCTCGACCCGAGTGGCATGCACCCGACGGCCGGAGATGTGGGTGTCGGGGCGGGAGAGATAGACGTACTCGAACAAGCACCCCTTCGGTGCCACCTCGGCGAACCGCTCGGCCCGCTTGCCGGCGCCGTCGATGGTCACCAACTCTCCAGGCAACACCTCGCGATGGAACGTCGCGCCCACGATGTCCAGGGCAGCGGTCTCCGAGGCGACGACCCAGCCGTTCTCCAGCCGTCCGATGACCAGGGGATGCACCCCCTGGGGGTCACGAGCGGCGTACAGCGTGTTCTCGTTCATGAAGACCAGGCAGTACGCCCCGCGCAGCTTCGGCAGCAGGTCGAGAGCGGCAGCGTGGAGCGAGACGCCGTCGTACGAGGCGAGCAGGGCCGAGATCAGCGACGTGTCGTTGGTGGAGTCGAGCGTCTCCTTGTGAGGCACGGTCACCGACGGTGCCCGGCTGCGCAACATCTCCTCGAGTTCCTCGGTGTTGGTGAGGTTCCCGTTGTGAGCCAGGGCCAGTCCGCCCGACGCCGTCGCGGTGAAGGTCGGCTGGGCGTTGTTCCAGGTGCTCGAGCCAGTCGTCGAGTAACGGGTGTGGCCGATCGCCAGGTGGCCAGTCAGCGAGGCGAGCGTGGCCTCGTCGAACACCTGCGACACGAGGCCCATGTCTTTGAACACCATGATCCGCGAGCCGTTGCTCACAGCCAGCCCGGCGGATTCCTGACCGCGATGCTGAAGGGCGTAGAGGCCGAAGTAGGTGAGTTTCGCTACCTCTTCGTGGGGTGCCCAGACTCCGAAGACTCCGCATTCGTCCTGAGGTCCCGGCGACGCCGGGTCGAGCTCGTCGGTCAGCAGGCCGTCTCCGCGCAGCACATCGAGCAGCCTAGTCGGCGGGCTGGATGTGACGGCTCCACGTCCGGATCGGGGCTCATGGTCCGCCGAGGCTGGCCAGGAGCAACGCTTCGGCGTGGATCGCTTTGGCCAGGTCGCCGAGGTGCACGCTCTCGTTCGGGCCGTGCATACGGGAGTCCGGATCACACAGCGCCGTGAGGAGGATG
>JBDHZQ010000002.1:0-53497 GCA_039811945.1 Propionibacteriaceae bacterium | reverse complement strand
GCCAAGGTGTTGTGCCGTACCCGCTCTGCCATCGGCAACGCCGGGTCCAACTTCATCGTCAAGGCGTCCCAGAGAGTCTCGTTGTCGTGGGCGTCGACGTAGCTGAGGATCTCGTCGGGCTCCTCGGCGTAGGCGGCGGGAATCCCGCGGTACGGCACGTCGACTCCGGAGACCCGCTGCCCGCGATGGTCGACCATGGTGAAGCCGCGCAGGTTGGCAGCCAAGCCGAGCTGCAGCAGATCGGTGTCGTCTCCGAGGCTGTTCGCCAGCCGTACCCCGTTGTCTCGCGTTCCCGCCCCTGAGCCGAACCCTTGCCGCCGCGGGTCGGGGTCGAAAGCGCCTCCCCCCCGCACCGCGTCGCGCAGACGGTCGGTGAAAGTAGCGATCCCCGTACCCGCCAACCTCCCCTGAGCGGCCTGCACGAACAGCCGATCGCCGGCGACCTCGCCGAAGTCCCAGCCCTCGCCGTACATCGACACCTGACGCCCGTCGATCCCGTCGCGCTCGACGGTCAAGGTGTCGAGGGCTGACCGCACCCGCTCCATCGTCTGCCGGGAATGAAAGCCCATGAGGTCGAACCGGAATCCGTCAACCTTGTGCTCGCGCGCCCAGAACACGCATGCATCGATCATGATCTGTTCGGCCATCGCGTGTTCGGTGGCGATGTTGTCGCAGCAGGTGGTTTGGTAGACGCCGCCTTCGGCATCGCGTCGGTGGTAGTACCCCGGCACGATCTTGTCGAGCACCGAGGCCGGCCACTGGCCAGCCGCATGGGTGTGGTTGAACACCTGGTCGACGGTCACCCTGAGACCGAGCGCGTGGATGGCTCCGATCATCGTGCGGAGTTCAGCCATCCGATGGCCACCGTCGGCGGCTTCGTTGGTGCTGGCGTAGCTGCCCTCGGGTGCCAGCCAGTGGAACGGGTCGTACCCCCAGTTGTAGCCGTCGATCGCCTTCACTTTCGCCACGACCCGCTGCTGGTACGGCGAATCCGCCGCGAACCGGCTGAGGTCCCCGGGCTCACGCCTGGCGTCCTTGTCGTCGGTGATCGCGGCCGAGTCGAAGACCGGCAGCAACTGGACGGTGTTGAGACCTGCGGCTCCCAGCGTGCGCAAGTGGCGGCGGCCGTACCCGTCGACGTCGAACGCCAGGTAGCTGCCCCGCAGGTGCTCGGGCACCAACTCGTCGGCCATCGAGAAGTCCCGCACGTGCAGTTCGTAGATCGCTGCATCCACCGGGTGCTCGAGGCGCGGCTGCGGAGCCCGACTCCAGGCGTCGGGCCGCCATCGTTGGTCAGCGGGGTCGGCGGCGACGGAGCGCGCCGAGCCCAGGGTCAAGGCGACCGAGTAGGGGTCGGTGACCAGATTGCGTTCGAACCGCTCGGTGGTCGGCGCGTAGACGTCGACTCGGTAGAGATAGCGCACGTCGGCGACGTCGGGCACCCGGGCCACCCAGGATCCGTCGCTGTGGCGTTCTGCCGGGTACGGCATCGCCTCGGCCACGGGCGGAGCCGGCCCCGCGTCAGGAGGCCAGACCAGCACCTCGACGCTACGGGCGGTGGGTGCCCAGAGCGTGAAGACGCCCGACCCGTCGCTGTGGTGCGTCACGCCGAATCGCCGGCTGCGAGCCTGCGCTGCGAACACAGCGTCGAGCACCAGCGGCGTCTGGATCCCGGTCAGATCGGAGACGTGCCCGTCCGGATGGGCGATCCCGACGGCCAGTTCCTGAGTCAACAGGTCTTCGACGTCGACTGGGTCGTCCAGGCCGAGGCCCGAATACCACTCCAGAACTCGGTGCTGCTCGGCCACCTCGGCGGGGATCTCGCAGCGCCGCAGGAGATAGGCCGAATCGGAGTGCAGCACGATCCCACGGCTCAGTTCGAGCCCCGCCGATCGTGCGGCGTACAAGACGAACGTCGCCTCGTCGCCGGGTAGGCGGTCGTTGGGCCAGGCGAACAGGTCGGGCCTGACCCACAAGGCCCGTTCGCCGCGGAGGCCGCGTAGTGCGCCGTACACCACGAGGTCCAGCCAAGCAGCCACGAGCCTTGATCGCTGGCAGACGCCCCGGCGCGACCGGAACGTTTCCGGTCAATCGAGGTGGAAGACCTCCTCCAACTCGACGAAAGATCGGTCGGGATCGAGATCGCCGATGCCGGAGAACAAGTGGGCGACGGAGGCTTGCCACCGGGCGTTGACTTCCTCGGCGGCCATGCCGGCCTGCGCGGCAGCGAGCCCAGCGGGAGTTTCGACGTACCCGAACAAGGTCCCGTCGGAACCGAGGAACAACGAATAGTTCCCCCAGCCCGTGCGCCGCAGCGCCTCGGCCATGTCGGGCCAGACGTCGCGGTGTCGGGCCTTGTATTCGTCGAGATGGGCCGGGTTCACCCGCGTCACGAATCCGACTCTGATTGGTCCGTTCGTCATGGCCGACAGGCTAGATCCGTGGGAGGCTGGCGGCGACCTCAGGAGGTGCGATGACCGACGAATACGCCGTCGAGGTGTTCCTCGACCCAGCGGCCGAGGCGGCCTGCGACGACGTGATGGCGAAGCTGCGCGACATTGGCTGCCCGACCATCCGCAGCCAGGGACATCGCCCGCATCTGTCGCTCACCGTCGGCCGCAACCTGCAGCGCCTCGACCAGCGGGCCTTGGTCGTCAACGGTTTGCCGCTGGAGATCACCCTGTCGGCGGTGGCCACGTTCCCCGGCTCCGAAGGGGTCGTCTTCTGGGCCGTGACGCCGACGAAAGCTTTGCTCGACCTGCATTCCAGTTGGTTCGACCGTCTGAAGCGGCACTCGACCTGGTTCGACACGGAGACCGGCCGGGTCGTCGAGCACCGGTCGTACTACCTGCCCGGCACCTGGGTCCCGCACGTCAGCTTGGGTCTGAACTGCCCCGCCGACCTGATCGGGCGCAGTGTGGAAATCGTGCGTGAGTACGGCCCCCGCACCGCTCGGCTCGTGGATTCGGCGCTCGTGCACGTGCCGAGCGGCAAGGTGTTCGCCGCGTCCGAGTGAGGCGTGCTCAGCCCTCGGCCTGATCCGGTTCGTCATCGGTGGCGAGGAACTCGGCGACGAGATCGGCGAGAGCAGCCGGCTGGTCGCGCAGAAGGTCGGTACCGGCCAAGGATTCGACGCGCAGGTCGGGAATCGCCTGCCGCAGCAGGTCGACCGACGCTGACGCCATCTGGTCGCCGCTGCCCACGACGGCCAGCACCGGAGCACGCACGGCGCCCAGGTCGACGGACAGGTTGGCCTCACCCATGGCCCGCAGCGCTTCCATGACGGCCCGTTTCGTGACCCCGGCCTCGGTGAAGCGGCTCTCCGGCATCAGTCGGGTCAAAGCGCGCTGCACGCGAAGGACGCCGCGACTCGGCATAACGGGCGTGTTCACGAGCACGAGCCTTCCGACCCGGTCGGGCAGTTCGGCGGCGAAACGCAAGGCCACGATGCCGCCGAGAGTGTTGCCGACCAGGTCGACGCGGTCGAGCCCTCGGGTCTCCACCTGCGTGGCAAGGTCACCGACAGCGGCGCCCAGGTCGAACGAAAATCCCTGCGTCGGTTTCAACCCCTTGAGCCAGGGCGCGACGAGCGACCGTTCCCCGCCCAGCCGGGTGACGACGTCCTGCCACGAAGGCGGATTCTGACCGGCGCCGTGAAGGAGGAAGGTGGTTCTCGGCTTCACTCGGCCGTGCCGCCCCGTCAGCCCTGCGAGAGGTGCGCGCCGACCTCGTCGAGGAACGCGTCGATGGTGGACGAGTGACGCTCACCGAGGTCTTCATGGCGAGGGTTACCGTCGCCTCCGTCGGCGAGCCAGCCGCCCAGATGCACGGTCTCGTCAGGCCCGAGATCCCAGGTGTAGTAGCGGCGGTGACCGCCCGCGTCGGTCACGGCGATCGCTGCGTACGGCTCACCGGCTTCGACCGGCTTGGGAAGGGTCACCAGGACCGCCTCGTAATCGGGCCGCTCGACCACGTAGGCGGCCAAACCCTGCGACGGAATCCGGTCGGACTCGTCGACGTGGGAGTTCAAACCGTCCCAGATCTCGACGAACTTGGGGCCGAGGTTGACCGACCGCGCATCGGTCAAGAGATCGACGGACGGGTCCTGGGCGATTCCCCGCAGGACGTCGTTCGTGAAGAGTGCATGCACCTGCCGTGGAGCCATACCGCAAGCGTGACACACCTTGCCCGTGCGCGAGGGGAGGTACGGCACGACAGGCACGAAAGGCGGGCAGTGCCGTACCCAGAAGGAGTCCAGGACTTCGCCGCGAGCCGGTAATCGGTGTGCAGTCAGGGGAACCGCGAACGGCAACGTGGTGCAACACCCCAGTGACCCGCGAATCCGGTGTTGACTCGTCAAGAACAATCCCACCAGTGCGAGGAGGACTGCGTGAACCAGATTCCAGACGCGGCGAAGGTCCTGGTCGACTTCGTTCCCACCAAGAAGTATTTCGTCGGCATCGATTCCGACGGGTGCGCGATGGATGCGATGGATATCAAGCATCAGGAGTGCTTTACCCCGTGTTACATCAAGCACTGGGACCTGCAGCCGATCTCGACCTTGGCCCGCCAGACGGCCCTGTTCGTGAACCTCGGCTCGGTGACCCGCGGCCTCAACCGCTGGCTCGCCCTCAAGCAGTTGCTCGACCTTCTGCGTGATCGGGTCGAGGTGGCCGAGCGCGGCATCACGATCCCCGATTACCCCGAGCTGGCTGCGTTCGTGGCCGAGCCGGGCTACCCGCTGTCCGACAAGGGCATCGCGAGGTACATGGCGGACCATCCGTCGGACACGATCCAGAAGGCCATCACCTGGGGCGACGCGGTCAACGCGTCCATCGCCGACATGGTCCACGGGTGCGGACCGTTCCCGGGCGTGCGCGAAGCCATGATCGCCATGCAGGACGACATTGACTGCATGACGGTGTCGGCGACCCCGCTGCACGCGTTGACGTACGAGTGGAACGCCCACGACATCGCCAAGTACATGAAGGTCATCGCCGGCCAGGAGATGGGCAGCAAGGCCGAGCATGTGCAGTACGCGGCGAGCGGCAAGTACGACCCCGACAAGATCATGCTGATCGGTGACGCCCCCGGCGATCGCGACGCGGCGGCCAAGGCACAGTGCCTCTACTACCCGATCCTGCCGGGCAACGAGAAGTACAGCTGGGCACGATTCAAGGACGAGGCTCTGCCGAAGTTCCTCGACGGCACGTTCGCCGGCGAGTACCAGCAGGCCCTCATCGAGGAGTTCAACAGCTACCTGCCGGGCGAAGTGCCGTGGGAGACCGTCTCCGGCAACAAGGCCGTACCGATGCCGAAGGTGAAGTGAGCAGATGGCCGAACTCGTAGATCTCACCGCCAGCCCGTACAACCTCGACGAAGGCCAGATCGCCTGGGTCGAGGAGACCCTGGCGAGCATGACGCTCGACGAGCAGGTGGGGCAGTTGTTCACGAACCTGTTCTTCTTCGGAACCGACGAATTCTCGGGAAACCCTTACACCGCTGAAGAGATCCTGGAGAAGTTCCATATCGGCGTCGCCAGGTACCACGGCGGAACGGCTGAGAAGGTCCAAGGTCTGTTGAACCGTCTCCAGGCGGCATCGAAGATTCCTCTCTTGATCGCCGCGAACTGCGATTCCGGCGGCAACGGGGCGATGAACGATGGCACGTACATCGCGTCCGGTGCTCAGACCGAAGCCTCGGGCTCGACCGAGGTGGCCTACAACGCCGGGTACGTCAGTGGCCGCGAGATGCGGGCGATCGGCGCCAACCTGAATTTCGACCCCTGCGTCGACATCCTGGAGAACTGGCGCAACACGATCGTGAACACGCGGGCGTACGGTGACACGGCCGAGAAGGTCATCAAGTACACGATCCCGTTCGTCGAGGGGCAGCGGCAGTCCGACATTCTCACCTGCATCAAGCACTGGCCGGGCGACGGCACCGAGGAGCGGGATCAGCACCTGGTTCTCGGCGTCAACGAACTGCAACCCGACGAGTGGGATGCCTCCTTCGGGGAGGTGTACAAGGCTCACATCGCGAACGGCGTCGAGATGGTCATGGCCGGGCATATCGCCTTGCCGTACTACCAGCAGAAGCTGAACCCGGCGCTCAAGGATTCCGACATCCTCCCGGCCACGTTGGCTCCGGAGCTGATCAACGGGCTTCTGAAGACCCAACTCGGCTTCAACGGCGCGGTCATCACCGACGCGTCGCACATGCTGGGCATGACCTCGGCCATGCGCCGCGAGGACTATGTTCCCGCAGCGATCGCGGCCGGCTGCGACTGCTTCTTGTTCTTCAACAACCTGGACGAGGACTTCGGGTTCATGAAGGCCGGTGTCGAGAAGGGCGTCATCACCAAGGAGCGCCTGGACGACGCCAACCGCCGCATTCTGGGTTTGAAGGCGAAACTTCGGCTCCAGGAGCAGCGCGACGCCGGCACGTTGCTCAAGAAGCCCGAGGACCTCGAGGTCGTCGGGTGCGCCGAGCACTTGGCCATGCGCGCCGATGCGGCTGACAAGGGCATCACGCTGGTCAAGAACACACTCGACCAGTTGCCGTTGAACCCGACCGACCACAAGCGCATCCGCATCTACCACCTCACCGGTGAGAGCGGCATGTTCGGCAAGGTCAGCGACAAGTTGGCGCAGAAGTACGTCGACGAGCTCACCAAGCGCGGGTACGAGGTGACGATCAACGACGGCACCACCCGGGTCAAGGGTCCGACCCTGAAGTACCGCGACGAGGTCGACGCGGCTCTCATCGTGGCCGAGGTCGTCGGGTACGGCGCTCAGAACAACTACCGGATCATCTGGAAGACAGCGATGAGCAACGAGTGCCCGTGGTACGTGTGGGAGGTGCCGACCTTCATGGTCAGCCACAACTACACGACCCACCTGCACGACGCGACGATGGTCAAGTGCTACGTGAACGCGTACCACATGAACGACGACGCGGTGCTGGCCACCATCGACAAGCTCGAAGGCAAGAGCGAGTTCCACGGCACACCGAACGACCTGGTGTGGGCCGACAAGTGGCAGGGCAAGTTGTGACCTGACGCCTCGGCGCGCAGGAGGGGCTGGGAGCGATCCCGGCCCCTCGTGCGTTCCGGGTAACCTCGCGATCATCGGAACGAGTCGGGAGGTACGTGCGATGACGGCCAGGACCTATTCCGGAGACCAGATCTCGACGATGGATCTGCCTGATTGGCGATCGATCCACGAATACCTGGAGGCCCGCTTCCTCACCCGAGACTTCGCCACCGGGCTGAGATTCGTCGACCGCGTGGGTGCCGCGGCCGAGGCGGCGAACCATCACCCGGACCTCACGCTGCGCTACGCGCACGTCACGGTACGGCTGATGAGTCACGACGTATTCGCCAAGACCCAGCGCGATGTGGAGCTAGCCCGCACGATCAGTGCGATCGCGGCCGACATGGCAGTCGAGGCAGACCCGTCGGCTGCTGCCAGGGTCGAAATCGGGCTCGACACGTGGGATGCGGCAGAGATCAAGCCCTTCTGGAAGGCCGTACTCGGGCTTGACGACCATCCTCGCTTCGACTCCGATCTGCGCGACCTCGACGCAGACCTGCCGACCTTGTGGTTCCAGGAGTGCGATCGCCATGACCTGCCTGCCCAGCGGTTCCACCTCGACATCCGCGTACCGCCGGAGGTCGGGCCCGCCCGGATCGCAGCGGCCCTCGCCGCCGGCGGCACCGTGGTCTCGACCGAGTTCGCTCCCCGGTTCACGGTGCTCGCCGATCCTCAAGGGAACAAGGTCTGTGTGTGCACCCACGACGGTCGGGACGACTAGGCGAGACGTTTTTTTGTAACAACTTGACGACGGATCTGAACATCCCCGCGTACGGGGCCAGTTGACCGTATCTTTCCGTCCCATGGGACCCGGCTGGGGTTCCGATGGGAAAGGAGACCCCAACACATGCGCAAGTCGAAGCTTGTGGCCATTGCCGCAGTCGCGGCGTCGCTGAGCCTCGCGCTCGCCGGATGCGGTTCCTCGAGCAGCACAGGTTCCAGCGCCAGCGGTACGACGTCGGTCACGATCGGTATCGGTGCCCCGCTCACCGACGGTGTCGTCGCGATGGGCAAGGGCATCGTCCGCGGCGTCAATCTCGCTGTGGAACAGGCCAACGCCTCTCAAGATGTCAAGGACCTGAAGCTCGAGATCAAGACGATCGAAGGCGACGACAAGGGCGATCCGACCACCGGCGGCAACGTCGCGACCCAGTTCGCGTCGAACCCGAGCATCGTCGGCGTCGTCGGCCACCTCAACTCCGGCGTGTCTCGCGTCGCCGTCAAGATCTACAACCCCGCGAACATCGTGCAGATCTCCCCGGCCAACACGGCCGCGGACCTCACGCAGATGGGGATGAAGAACTACTTCCGTACGTGCACCATCGATCCCGTCCAGGGTCCGGCGGCTGCCGATTACGCGCTCAAGAAGCTCAACGCGAAGGTCGCGTACGTCATCGACGACTCCACCCCGTACGGCGAAGGCCTCGCTTCGGCGTGGGCTGACGGCTTCGCCAAGGGCGGCGGCACCGTGGCCGGCAAGGAGAAGACCAGCGACAAGGACACCGACTTCAAGGCCTTGGTCGCCACGATCAAGAGCAAGAACGTCGACGTCGTCTACTACGGCGGCGTGTACAACTCCGGCGCTCTGCTGAGCAAGCAGCTCAAGGAGGGTGGCGTGACCGCCGCGTTCATGGGCGGCGACGGCATCTACGATCCCGAGTTCATCAAGATCGCCACCGCGGCCAACGCGAAGGGCAACTACGCCACCAACGTCGGTCTGCCTGTCGACCAGCTGCCGAAGGCCCAGGAGTTCACCAAGGCGTACAAGGCGAAGTACCCCAACGACGAGATCGGCGCCTACGACGCCAATGCCTACGACGCGGCCAACGCGATCATCAAGGCGATCGTCGCCCAGGCGAAGGCGAAGGGCGCATCGAGCCTGACGACGACCGATGGCAAGAAGGGCATCATCGACGCCGTGGCCAAGTCCGATTTCGACGGCGTCACCGGCAAGGTCAGCTTCGACGCCAACGGCGACACCAACAACAAGGCGATCACGATGTACACCGTGGACGACAGCGGCAAGTGGGTCGTGGCACCGAAGTAACCGCGTAGAGATCTAGGCAGGATCGAGACAGTGGAGATCATCTTCCACCAGCTCATCAACGGGATCACTCTGGGGGGGCTGTACGCGCTGATCGCGCTGGGGTACACGCTCGTCTACGGCATCCTGCTGATGATCAACTTCGCACACAGCGAGATCTTCATGATGGGCGGGTACGTCGGCCTCGGCGTACTCCGTCTGCTCGCAGATCCCGCAACAGCGACGGGCGGGCTGGCTTTCCTCCAGCCCGCCCAGAGCTTTTTCGCCAGCGGCGGCTTCGGCTTCGCCTGCCTCATGGTGACCACGTTCGTCATCGCGGCAATCCTGGTCGGCCTGTTGGCCGTCGTGATCGAGCGACTCGCGTACCGGCCTTTGCGCCACGCGCCCCGGCTGGCGCCGCTGATCTCGGCGATCGGTATCTCGATCTTCCTGCAGAACGCGGTTCTGCTGTGGATCGACAGCCGGCAACTGCCGTACAGCCGCAAGGACGGGACTGCGTTCATCGAGACGACCACGGCCTTCACGATCGGCAACGTCGACGTCTCGACCATCCAGGTTGCGATCATCGTGACCAGCCTGGTGTTGCTGCTCACCCTCGACACGTTCATCGGCAAGACCCGGCTCGGCCGCGCCATGCGAGCGACCTCCCAGGACCGCGAGGCGGCCGGCCTGATGGGCGTCAACATCAACAAGGTCATCATGGTGGCCTTCCTGATCGGCGGCGCGCTCGGCGCGATCGCCGGCGTCTTCCACGGCATGTACTACGGGGCCGTGAAGTACAACATGGGCTTCATCCCTGGCATGAAGGCCTTCACCGCAGCCGTCATCGGCGGCATCGGCAACATGCGCGGCGCCATGCTCGGCGGCTTCGTGCTCGGCATCGTCGAATCGTTCGCGTCGGGGTTCCTGTCGAACGCCTACAAGGACGTCATCGCATTCATCGTGCTGATTCTGGTTCTGGTGCTCAAACCCGGCGGTCTGCTGGGCGAGGCGACGACGGAGAAGGTGTAGCCATGGCATCGGTTTCGACTCCCGCCGCCAACGGCGCACCGGCGCGCAAGCGCAGGCGCATGAGTCCGCTCAGGATGGCCCTGTGGGGGTTGTTGGGTCTGGCCCTCATCGTCGTACCCACCCTGCTGCAAGCGAACCCCACGATGGTCTTCCTCGTGCGCATCCTCGTGATCGTCGGAATCTGGATCCTGTTGGCGCTCGGCCTCAACATCGTGGTGGGGTACGCAGGACTTCTCGACCTCGGGTACGTCGCCTTCTACGGCATGGGCGGCTACGTCGGGATGATTCTCGGTACGGCTACCTCCGACGTGCTCGGAGGTGCGACCTACTGGGTCATGTTGGCCCCCGCCGCCGTCGCGGCGGCCCTAACGGGAGTCCTCTTGGGCTTCCCCGTCCTGAAGCTCCGGGGCGATTACCTCGCGATGGTGACGCTCGGATTCGGCGAAATCGTCCGGATCATGCTGAACAACAACATCCTCGGCTTGACCAACGGTGGCGCCGGCCTGCCGAAGGGCCGCGACCACGTGGTGGCGCCGTGGCCGTCGACCTGGCTCGCAGACAACCTCCGGTTCGAGTCGGCCTGGGGCTGGTTCACGTTCGGGCCGAACCTGTTCTGGTTCTTCGTGGTAGTCGGGTTGATCATCGCGGCCATCACGACGATCCGCAGGCTGGACAACAGCCGTCTCGGCCGCGCCTGGGTCGCGATGCGCGAGAACGAGGTCGCGGCTGCCTCGTGCGGGGTCAACATCCGCACGCAGAAGCTGTGGGCCTTCTCGATCGGCGCGATGAGCGGCGGCATCGCCGGCGTGACGTTCGCCTACGTGCAGCAATTCATCAGCCCTGAGTCGTTCACCTTCATGGAATCGGTGTTCGTCGTCTGCATCATCGTGCTCGGTGGCATGGGGTCGATCCCGGGCGTCATCGTCGGGGCACTGGTGATCCGCGGTATTCCCGACCTGATCCAGGGCCTGATCGTGGCCGGGGTCATCAAGGTATCCGGCGACGTGGCTTCGACGATTACGGGGTACAGGTTCCTGATCTTCGGGTTGCTCATGGTCGTGATGGTGATCGTGAGACCCCAGGGGATGATCCCCAGCAAGCGACGGGCGTTCGAGCTCACGACCGAGGACGAGACCGAGATCGAGAACCGCAGCACGTTCCTGTACGACATCGAGCACGGCCGCGTCAAGGCCGACGGAAGGCACTGAGGTGACCGACACTGCCACTGTCGCTGTTCCGCCGGAAGTCGGTTCGCCGATCCTCGTCGCCACCGACGCCACCATGCAATTCGGTGGCCTCACGGCCGTGGCCGGCGTCAGCATGCACATCGACACGGGCGAAGTCGTGGCGCTGATCGGACCCAACGGGGCCGGCAAGACCACGATGTTCAACTTGATGACCGGCATCTACAAGGCGACGTCAGGTTCGTTGTTGTTCGACGGCACGGAACTGCGAGGCAAGAAGCCGCACGAGGTGTGTCAGTTGGGCATCGCCCGCACGTTCCAGAACATTCGGCTGTTCGACCACATGACAGCACTCGAGAACGTGATGGTCGGACGCCACTCGCGCACGAAGGCGGGACCCTTGCAAGCCGTACTGCGCACCAAGGCCTTCAAGCAGGAGGAGCGCAAGACGAGGGTCGAGGCGCAGCGCTGGCTCAAGTTCGTCGGCCTGCTCGACAAAGCCAACGAGTACGCGATCAACTTGGCGTACGGCCAACAGCGCCGGCTCGAGATCGCGCGAGCGCTCGCGACCGAGCCCAAATTGCTGTTGCTCGACGAGCCCGCCGCGGGCATGAACGACTCGGAGAGCGCAGACCTGACCCGGCTGGTGCGAGAGATCAAGGCTCAGGGGATCACGGTGCTCCTGATTGAGCACGACATGAAGGTCGTCATGGATATCGCCGACCGGATCTACGTGCTCGACTTCGGGCAACTGATCGCGCAGGGGCTCCCCCACGAGATCCAGCGAGATCCCAAGGTGATCGAGGCCTACCTCGGCCGCGGTGCCGCGGCGTTCCTGGAGCAGCACGAGGGAGAAACCTCTACCCAACACGAATCACTGGGCGAATTCCTGGCCCGAACCGCCGATGACGACCTGATCCACACCGGCGACGACGTCGACGACCCCAGCGCCGAGGAGGCGACCTCGTGAGCGCATTGCTCGAATTGCAGGACGTTCACACCTTCTACGGCAAGATCGAGGCCCTGAAAGGCATCACTCTCAACGTCAACGAAGGGGAGATCGTCACTCTGATCGGTGCCAACGGAGCCGGCAAGTCGACCACGCTGCGCTCGATCTCGGGCATGACCCCGCCGAAGTCCGGTGCGATCCGGTTCGAGGGCAAGGACATCGGCGCCAAGCCGGTTCACGACATCAGTGCGCTCCGGCTGGTCCACGTGCCAGAGGGGCGGCGGATCTTTCCTCAGATGACCGTCCAGGAGAACCTGCAGATGGGCGCGTTCCTGAGGCCCCGCGACCCTGCTGTCGCGCAGTCGCTGGAACACGTCTTGCAACTGTTTCCCCGGCTGAAGGAACGCCTCAACCAGAAGGGCGGCACCCTGTCGGGGGGTGAACAGCAGATGCTGGCCATGGGCCGCGCGATCATGGCGAAACCCAAGCTCCTGATGCTCGACGAGCCGTCCATGGGTCTGGCCCCGGTGATCGTCGACCTCATCTTCGACACGATCAAACGCCTCAACGAGGAGGGGATGACGATCCTGCTGGTCGAGCAGAACGCAGCGACGGCTTTGCAGGTGGCTCATCGCGGGTACGTGCTGGAAGTCGGCTCGATCGTGCTCGAAGGTGGCGGCAACGAACTCCTCAACGACGAGGCCGTACGGAAGACGTACCTGGGCGAGGCGTAGCCGCATCGCTGCCTGTGACGGCTGCACTCGGTCGACGCGCCAGCCTCCAGAGGTGCCAGCCGACCAGCCCGAACCAGAGCGGGAGCAGTAGCCCGTAGAGCATGTATGCCGCGCCGATCATCGGCCGGAACGTCTCGGACACCACTCCGATCGCGCCGGTGAAACAGCCGAGATACGCCGTGACGGCACCGAAGCCGCCCGACCGCATCTGGAGCGAGAGCACACCGATCGCGGCCGCCGTCAGGATGCCTGCCCAACTCACTGCGTTCGTCGCCGCGACCAGAGCTTCAGCCGCGGCAACCAACGCTTGGCGTCGCTCGGGATCGACCGTGGTCGACCAGGCATCGCTGAGGACGACGAGCCCGCCGTGAAGCGACTGCGGGCTGCTGCCGAGCGCCAGCGCGATTGTTTCGGACACGACGCCCAGCGTGCCGCCCAGCGCCACGATCCCCCGATCGGCTCCCCGGAGCGCGAACGTCAGGACCACGAAGACGACGAGTGCTGGCGCGGCGAGGCCGACGAAACAGGTCAGTTCGACGAGGTAGACGAATCGATGCTGGGCGACGAACGCCAGGATCCCGGCGCCATCGGCCGGCGGAACGGGCCCAGCGACGACGAGCGCAACGGGTGCGAGTACGAGCACGACGAAGGTCCACGCAGAGACCGCCCCGATCAGGTAGAGACGCTTCTCGGGTGAGGCAGTCGCAGGGTGATCCTGCGCCGTACCTAACACTGTTAGGGTCATGACCCGAGTGTACGCCTAACAGTGTTAGTGTCAACCCGACCGTTCCGAAGGAGGACCGTGGCAACCAAGCGAGTGGACCGAGCGCCGGTCACGCGGGATCGCATCGTCACTCGGGCGCTGGCGATCGTCGACGCCGAGGGACTCGAGGCGTTGTCGATGCGACGCCTCGCCTCGGATCTGGGCGTCGAGGCAGCGTCGCTCTACCACCACGTTCGGAACAAGGACGAAGTCCTCGACGGGATCGTGGGCCTCGTCCGGAGCGAGCTCCGGCTGGAACCACCCTTTCCCGACGACTGGATCGACCTGCTGGTGCTGATCTTTGCGCGCTACTACACGGTTCTCGTCGCGCACCCGCACACGATCAGCTTGGCCGGACGCCACGTGGACACCGACGAAGCAGACGGCCTGCCGTTCATCCTCGCCCAGGGCTTCTCCATCGACGACGCCGTTGCTGCGTGGCAGTCGGTCGTGTCGTTCGTCATCGGCTATGCGGCCATGAGCACCCGGCAGATCCCAGGAGACAGCGACTATCTCCCGAGCGCTCTTGCAGAGCGCATGACCCGATGGCCGACCGAGACCGTGGAGCGGACGGTCAGGGCCATCTTGGAGGCGTATGCGGCCGCGGGCTCGAACGCGCTCAAGGTCCAACCCTCTGGTGGGTGACGCCCGCCGCAGTGTTGGGCCGTGCTCAGGACGGATGAGTCGAGGTCCAGGCCGCGATCTGGGAACGTCTCGTGAAGCCGAGCTTGTCCATGATGTGACGCACGTGGTTCTCGACCGTGCGTTCGGAGAGGAACAGCCGAGATGCGATCTGTCGGCTCGTCAAGCCGTCGGTGACCAGCCGGGCCACCTCCGTCTCCCGGACCGACAACGGAATCAAGCGCGGCGACCGGTCAGGCGGACGACGGGCGTCGACTGCGACGCCCAGAGCCAAGCCCCGAGTTTCCGTCGACGTGAGGGTCGCACCTGCCGCCCGAGCTGCGGCGTATACGGGACCGCCCAGCGCCATCCGTGCTGCGTCGGAACTCACCTCGAGCACCGGCGCCAGGATCGGGTTGGGGGTCGCCCCAGTCTCGCGTGCGAGTCGGTCGGCGACACCGAAAAGACGCGCAGCAACGTCCGGCTGTTCCGATTGCATCGCGGCGCACCCGAGGGCGGCGGCGAGATAGAACTGCGTCAGCCGATCGTCGATCGCCGAAGCCAGGCCGAAAGCTTCCCGGAGGAGGTCGTCGGCGCCCTGGCTCCGACCCAGAAGCCGGGCGAACCCCTGGTTCATCAGCCAGATCTGAAGGCCGTAAAGGTCGCCGATCTTCCTACTCAGCTGTTCGCCGCGAGCAGACAACGAGGCAAACTGCGCGAGGTCGGATCGGGCAAAGGCACACATCGCAGCGGCTTGCAGACCGGCCAGGACCGCGTGCGGGTCGTCGATCTGTCGGGCGAGGTCGGCTGCCTCGTCGGCCAGGCGGTTTCCGTGCGTCACCTGTCCCGACAGCGCGGCCCCCACGGCAGCCATGGCCAGCGATTCCACGAGCAGTCTGCCGGGGGTGCGGGTACGCAGGTGGGCGGCGGCCGACTCCAAGCACCGCACGGCCCGCTCCGAATCTGCCGTGAGAACCGCGAGAAATCCACGCAGGAACAGGCCCTCTGCCGAGGGCTCGTGCGCCAGGAAGACGTCCAACCAACGCTCGCCCTCGGTGGTGGCTCGGACCACCCAGTACCAGACGAGCCCGCTCGTCATGGCCAGTCCCCGGGCCTGATCCTTGGTCGTCGCCAGCCCGTTCAGCACCGATCGCAGGTTGTCGATCTCCAGTTCTGCCCACGCGAGCCAATCGGGCAGGTCGAGCCGTACCTCGTCGGGGTCTCGTCCGACTGCCGTGACGTAGTGATCGACGAACGCTGCTCGAGCCTGGTCATCGGCTCCGGCAGCCTGGAGGGTCTCCACTGCGTACGCGCGCGTGGTCTCGTGCAAACGGAAGACACTTGAACCGGCCAGGTCGTCGCGCACGACGAGAGACTTGTCGACCAGCGACGACAAGCTCGCCAGAATCTGTGCGCCCGGGAGGCCGGAACCCTGGCAGACGGCTTCTGCGTCGGCGAGGGTGAACCTCCCTGCGAACACCGAGAGCCGCCCGAACAGGATTTGGTCGTCCGGGCTCAGTAGCGCGTAGCTCCAGTCGAGCGTGGCCCGCAGGGTGCGATGCCGAGGCAGGACCGCCGGCGAAGTACCGATCAACACAGAGAACCGGTCGTCGAGGCGCGCCAGAATCTCCCGCACCCCCAAGTGGCGGGTCCGTACGGCCGCCAACTCCAAAGCCAGCGGAAGTCCGTCCAATCGTCGACAGATGCCCACGACGTCGAGATGGTTCTCCTCGGTCAGATCGAACATCCCAGACGCGTCTCGCGCCCGATCCACGAACAAGCTGACCGCATCGTTGTGCCGTACGAGAGACAACAGCTCTGCACGCGAGGGCGCCGGCAGGTCGAGCGGTGCTACGGGGAACACATGCTCGCCTGGGACACCGAGAGGCTCACGGCTGGTGGCCAGAATCTTCACGGCGGGCGCGGTCCGGACGACTTCTGACACCATCCGCGCCGCACCCGCCAGCACGTGCTCGCAGTTGTCGACGACGAGGAGAAGCTCGCGATCGGCCAGGTAGGACAGGAGCAGGGGCAACGGCGCGACGACCTGGTCGCGCAGATCGAGGGCCGCCAGAGCGGCATGCACCGTGAGCGCCGGATCAGTCACCTCGGCGAGCTCGACGACGGCCGTGCCGTCACGAAACCCACGCGCCAGACCCGACGCGACACGCAGGGCGACCCGAGTCTTCCCGACCCCTCCGGGTCCCACCAACGTCACAATCCGAGCCGAGGTGAGCAGCGTCCGTACCGCTGTCATCTCGCGCCGTCGTCCCACGAAGCTGGTCGACTCGCCAGGCACCGTTCCGCGCGCCCAGGTCCGCTTCGACATGGCGCCAGCCAACCACTGTGGCCGCCGGGCCTCAACGACTCCGGTCGATGAGTACCGGATGAGCACTTTCCACGATCGTGCGGGGCCGGTCAGCTTCCTACGTTGAAGTCGGGACCGAGCAGGCTGCCGAGCCTCGTCAGTCTGTATCGGGCACGAAAGGACACCCGAGATGAACGCCATCCGTACCGCCCGAACCGCGGGCATCCTGTTCCTGATCGCCGATGCCACCACGTTCATCGACGCCGGTCTGCTGCGCCCCGTTCTGAACGGGGCCGACCCCCTGGCCGGAATCGCAGCCGACGCCGGCCGCGTCACGGCAGGCGCCTTCTTCCAGGTCGTCACCGGTCTGTGCTGCGTGGGCATCGCCCTGGCCCTGTATCCGGTTCTGAGACGTCACGCCGAAGGGCTCGCCCTCGCGTCGGTCGTCTTCCGCGGGATCGAAGCAATGTCGTACGTCGCGGGCGCCCTGGGTGCCCTGATGATGCTGTCGGTCGCCCACGCGTGGAGCGCGGCGGGCGGGGCCGGATCTGTCGAGTTCACCGGGCTCGCTGCGGTCCTTCTCGCGCTGCGCGACGGCGCGAGCAACGTGGGCATCATCGCCTTCTACGTCGGCGGGTCGTGCTACTACGCGATCATGCTCAGGTACGGCCTGGTCCCGCGTTGGCTGGCGGGCTGGGGCCTGGCGAGCACCGTGCTCGGATTGGTCAGCGCCGTCGCTGTGTTCTGCGGCGCCATCGGGATGTTCTCGACCTGGCAGATCGTGACCAACCTGCCCATCTTCGTCAACGAGCTCGTCTTGGCCGGCTGGCTCATGGTTCGTGGGTTCAGCGATCCGGTTCCTGCTGGCCAGGCGTCACCGCCGCTGTTGGCTCGACCCGTAGCCAAACTGCCCGTGAGCTGAAGTCGAATCGAATTGGATCGCGCCCCGTACCCGGCGAAGGCAGTTTGGGTACGGCGAGGCTTCTGCTCGATAGCGTGGCGCACATGGCAGAGCAGCCCCGGTACGAAGTCCTCCCCGGCCACCACGGCACCCGGATCAAGGTCAACGTGAGAGGGAGCCAGATCCTGTCGATCCCCCGACTGAACCGAGGTACCGCGTTCACCCAGAGCGAGCGGGAGAAGCTCGGGCTGGTCGGCCTGCTCCCGAGCGCCGTGACCCCCTTGGAAGGGCAGTTGCACCGCGCGTACCACCAGTTCCGCATGCAGCCGAGCAAGCTCGCCCAGTTCTCGTTCCTGTCGTCCATGCGCGACCGTAATACGGTGCTCTTCTACCGGCTGCTGAGCGAGCACTTGGCCGAGATGATGCCGATCGTCTACACCCCCACGATCGGCGAAGCGATCCAGCAGTTCTCGATCTGGTACCAGCGGCTCCACGGCGTGTTCTGCTCCATCGAACGTCCGGATCTCATGGAGGAGAGCCTCCGCGCGGTCGGCCGTCACGAGGACGAGGTCGACCTCATCATCGTCACCGACGCCGAGGGCATCCTGGGCATCGGGGACCAAGGTGTCGGCGGCATCCAGATCTGTATCGGCAAGGGATCTCTCTACACCGCAGCCGGCGGCGTCGACCCCAACCGGATGATTCCCGTCGTGCTCGACGTGGGTACCGACAACCTCGCCCTGTTGAACGACGACCTCTACCTGGGCAATCGACACAGCCGGGTTCGCGGTGCGAGCTACGACGAGTTCGTCGACCAGTTCGTGCGGACCGTCCAGAAGGTCTACCCGCGCGCCATGATCCACTGGGAGGACTTCGGCGCCGCGAACGCTCACCGAATCCTCGACCGCTACCGCGACGAGATCTGTACGTTCAACGACGACGTGCAAGGTACGGCGGCTGTGGTCGGAGCTGCGGCGCTGGCAGCCGTCCGTACCTCCGAGGGCCGGCTGCGTGACCAGCGCATCGTCATCAGCGGGGCGGGTACGGCCGGGGTCGGCATCGCCAATCTGCTCCGCGACATGATGGTCGCCGAAGGTGCCGGCCCCGACGAGGCCCGGTCGAACTTCTGGGGCCTGGGCAGTCGCGGACTGATCACCGATGCCCTCGGCGACCGCGTGCGGGAGTTCCAGAAGCCGTACGCCCGCCCGGCCCAGGAAACCGAGGGTTGGACTCTCGACCGCCCCGGCCGGATCGGCCTGGCCGACGTCGTCCGGAACGTCAAGCCGACGATCCTCATCGGCACCTCTGGTCAGCCGGGCACCTTCACCGAACCGATCGTGCGCATGATGGCCAGCCACGTCGAGCGGCCGATCATCATGCCGTTGTCGAACCCCACCACGCTGATCGAGGCGCTGCCCCGCGATCTGCTGACCTGGACCGACGGCCGCGCGCTCATCGCCACCGGATCGCCGTTCGAACCCGTGGCCTACGCAGACCATCACTTCACCATCGCCCAGGCGAACAACGCGTTCGTGTTCCCTGGGCTCGGGTTGGGCGTGGCCGTCTGCCAGGCGACCCGGGTGAGCGACGGCATGATCGCGTCCGCCGCCGAGGCAGTCGCCTCCCTCGCGCGTCCCAGGACGATCGGCGCGTCGCTCCTGCCGGGCGTGAACGACCTTCGTACGGTCTCGGCCACCGTGGCCATCGCGGTCGCCCGAGCCGCCGAGGACGAAGGTCTGGCCCTGGCGCCGCTCACCAACCCGGTTCAGCAGGTGTTCGACCGCATGTGGCAGCCGGTCTATCCGGAAATCGTCACCGACTGACCGGGCGCGGCCGCAGGTCCACCCGTACCTCGGCACCGTCCGTACCCAGAGCCCGTACGGCTGCCTCGCAGACTGCGGCAGCGGCGTACCCGTCCCAGCTCGTCGCAGCGTGGGAATCGACGTTGCTGCCGCCACGTACGGCGTCGGCCCACGCCTGCACCTCGAGGTCGTAGGCCGCGGCGAACCTCGGCACCCAGTTCACGTCGTGGGCGAAGCCCCACGTCAACTCCGGCGTGTGTGCCACCTGACGGGACACTCCCAGCCCGATCGTGGCGATCCCCCGGCTGGCCAGTACCTCCGTCCGTACCTCGTACCCGGCATTCGTGTTCACGTACAGCTCGTCGGTCACCAGCCGCCTTGACTCCATCCCGAACAGGATCAGCATGGGGTCGTGCAGGTCGCTGGCGGCGTTCGGGCCCGGCCGAGGCAGGATCACCCGAACGCCGGCGATCTCCTCCCGCAGCAGGAATCTGGCCACGTCCACCTCGTGGACCGCCGAGTCGAACACGACCGCGCGGTCGTTCCCGTTCAAGCCGGACGTGGCATTCCGGTGCTTGCAGTTCACCAGGATGGTCTCGCCGAGCACGCCGCTGCGCAGATCCGCCGCGAGTGCGGCGTACTCCGGGTCGTACCGTCGCATGAATCCCAACGTCAGCAACGGTTTCGGCAACTCGGCCTCCGCCTCCACCACCCGGTACGCGTCGTCTGCGGTCACCGCTAGCGGTTTCTCGCACAACACCGGCTTTCCCGCCGCGAAGCACGCGATCGCCTGGTCCGCGTGGAATGCCCCCGGCGACACGATCACGACGGCATCGACGTCGTCGGCCGCGATCGCCTCGTACGGGTCGTCGCTCACCCGGCACCCGTTCACGCCCGCGGCGACCGCCTCGGCCCGACCGCGGTCGAAGTCGTACACGACGCTGACGGTCGTCCCCTTCGTTCGCCGCTGCAGCCGCTCGACGTGATCGGCGCCCATCACGCCGACGCCGATGACGGCGACCCGGATATCGCTCACTGGCTTCCCCTCGTCTGCTTCAGGTACGGCCGCTGCCGCGCCTTGCTCTCGGTATACGTCTGGTAGGCCTGACGCGTGCTGTCCAGCGCCGCGACCTGTGCGACCGGCACTTCCCACCACGCCTCCGAGCCCGGTGCATCCACGAGGGGATCGGTCGTGACGTGCACGACCGTGATCCGATCGGCCTGCTTCGCGGTCCGCACCGCGGCCGCCAACTCGTCGGCCGTGGTCACGTCGATCACGTCGACCCCGTAGCTACGCGCGTTCGCCGCCAGGTCGATCGGCAGGTCGCCGCCGTCGAGTCGCCCGGACCCCGTCCGGGTGCGGTACGCCGTACCGAACCTCTGCGATCCCAACGACTCCGACAGCGCGCCAATCGAGGCGAACCCGTGGTTCTGCACGAGCACGATCACGAACCTGACGCCCTCCTGCACCGCCGTGGCAAGTTCCGAGGCAAGCATCAGGTACGACCCGTCCCCCACCATCACGATCACGTCCCGATCGGGCTCGGCCATCGCGACCCCGAGCCCGCCGGCGATCTCGTACCCCATGCACGAATACCCGTACTCCACGTGGTAACCGTCTTCGTCGGCGACCCGCCACATCTTGTGCAGGTCGCCCGGCATCGAGCCGGCCGCGCAGACCACCACGTCGGTCGGGTCGCTCGCCTCGTTCACGATCGCGATGACTTCGTTCTGGCTGAGCAGTCCGTCGCGCCCGGCCGGTCCGTCCGCCGGGTGCGCGACCCCCGCCACGATGTCGTGCCAGCGCAGCTTCTCCCGCTCCAGCTCCTCGAGGTACGGCTGATCCACCCGATAGCCGGCCAAGGCAGCGGTCAGCGCCTCGAGACCCGCCTTCGCGTCCGCCAGCACCGGCAGTCCTGCGTGCTTGTACCCGTCCAACGGCGCCACATTGAGGGTGACGAACTTCACGTCGGGATGTGCGAACACCGTGCGCGACGCGGTCGTGAAGTCGCTGTACCGGGTGCCGACCCCGATCACCACGTCGGCGCCTGCGGCCGCCCAGTTGGCGGCCGTCGTACCCGTGGACCCGATCGCCCCCAGGCAGGACGCCTCGGCGTCGACCAGCGCACCACGGCCCGCCTGAGTCTGGCCGACCGGGATGCCGGTCGCGTCCACGAGCGTGCGCAACGCGGGTACCGCCTGCGCGTAGTGCACTCCCCCGCCGGCGACGATCAGCGGCCGCTTCGCCGCCCGGATGACCGCCGCCGCCTCGTGGATCACGTCAGGCTCGGGCTGCGGCCGCCCGATCCTCCACGTGCGCTCGTCGAAGAACTCCTCGGGCCAGTCGTACGCCTCAGCCTGCACGTCCTGGGGGAAGCAGATCGTCACCGCGCCCGTCTCGGCAGGGTCGGTGAGCACGCGCATCGCGTTGAGCAGCGCGCTCGGCAGCATCTCGGGGCGCCAGATCCGGTCGAAGTACCTCGACACCGGCCGGAAGCAGTCGTTGACCGTGACGTCTGCCGCCTGTGGATTCTCCAACTCCTGCAACAGAGGCGACGCCGATCGCGACCCGAACGAGTCCGACGGCATCAGCAGCACCGGCAACCGGTTGATCGTCGCCAACGCCGCGCCGGTGATCATGTTCGTCGCGCCCGGCCCGATCGAACTCGTGCAGGCCCACATCTGCGTCCGGTGTTTCGCCCGGGCGTATGCGACGGCGGTGTGCACCATGCCTTGTTCGTTGCGGGCCAGCACGTACGGCAAGGCCGCCGGATCCTCGATCTCCGATTCCAGCAGCGCCTGTCCCAGCCCGGCCACATTGCCGTGGCCGAAGATCCCGAACACCCCGGCGAACAGCCGGGTTCGCACTCCGTCTCGCTCCACTTGTTGCCGCGCCAGGAACCGGATGGTCGCCTGCGCCACGGTGAGTCGGATCGTCATAGCAGTTCCTCCACACGTGGATCGACGGGTTGGCCTTCCCACAGGCCGCGCACCCAGGCTTGGTCGGGATGGTCACTGATCAGCCAGGCGCGGTCGCCGACCGGCCCGGCCATGACGTTGAGGTAGTACATGTCGTGGCCTGGCGCCGCGGCGGCCGGTCCGTGCCAGCCGTACGGCACCAGCACCGTGTCACCGGTCCGTACCTCGACCAGCACGTCGATCGGGCGTTGGGGATCGGTCGAGCTGGTCTGGTGGAACCCGATCCCCGGTGTCCCCGACGGCCCGTTCGCGATCTCGTAGTAGTAGATCTCCTCCAGCGGCCGCTCGTGCACGGTGTGCTCGTCGTGCTTGTGGGCCGGGTAACTCGACCAGTTGCCGCCCGGGGTCACGACCTCACAGACCAGGATCGCCTCGCACGCGTCGAACGTGCCGGGCATCGCGATGTTGCGCACCAGCCGGCTCATCTGGCCTGCGCCCCGGCTCACGGTCGTCACCTGCGTGGCCGGAATCTCGGCCACCTCGAAGCGGCCGGCCTCCGACACCGTCGCCGTCGCCACCGCGAAGCGTCCCTCACCGGAGATGCTGAGCGGGCTGCCCGCCGGCACGTACACCGCACTCGGGGTCTCCCGGAATACGTTGCTTCTCTCCAGCCGGTACGGCTTCCCGCCCCCAGCCCGCACCTCACCACAGCCGACCAAGGGAACCACGACGGCCTCCTGGCCGTCGAGCCGTACCGCGACGCTGCCGCCTTGGCCCAGGTCCACGATCACCAGCCCCGTGTACGACCACCCGTCCCGGTGAGTGGGGTCGACCACGACGCGCAGGGGTGGATCTGCCGGAGAGATCACGTATCCGGTCATGCCACCCCTTCGCAGTCTCGGCCATCGGAACACATGCCGGAACTATATGTCAAGACATATTGACCCGCATCGGAGGTTACTGGGACATCGACATGTCGAACGTGTAGAGCGCCGCCCGGTAGACATGCGACCCGTGCTCGACGATCCTCCCGGCACTGTTGAACGCGATGCGATCGAGGGTGAGCAAGGGGCTACCGATCCGTTCCTCCAACAATTCCGCCTCCGTCGCATTGGCTGCCCGGGCCCCGATCTGCTGCGTGGCTCCGGCGACCGTGACCCCGACCGCGCGCAGGCTCGCGTACAGGCCTCCCTCGACGAGCGACCGGTAATCCGGAGCGAGGTCAGCGGGCAGTTCGTTCCGCATGAGCGCGAGCGGCTCCCCGCCCGCGAGGCGCAGGCGCCGGATCACGAGCACGCTGCCGTTCGGTTCGATCCCCAGACGCTCGGTAGTTTCCGGGGACCCCGCGCTGATCGAGAACTCCAGCACCTTGGTGGTGGGCTGCCGCCCGTCGGATTCCAAGTCGTCGTAGAGGGAGGTCAGCCTCAGCTGCCGGTGAACCTGGGTCGGCGCGACGACCGTGCCGCTGCCTCGCCGACGCGTGACCAGTCCAGAACTGACCAAGGCTTCCATCGCCCGCCGCACCGTCGGTCGGGACAGGCCCAACCGGGCCGCGAGGTCGACCTCGTTCTCCAGTCGCTCGCCCGGGCGCAGCCGCCCCGAGGAAATCGCAGCCCGCAGGGCATCTCCGAGTTGCAGGTGGAGGGGCACGGCCGACCCTCGGTCGACCTCGATCGTCAACTGTGTCACTCGTCCACCTTCCGGGCTCCGCATGTCAGGGCGTCCCTGCCCTTCACGGTTCGATTGTCGCCTAATGTTCGAACATTGAGCACCCGAAGGCTGGAATCACTGGACTCGACAATTTGTCCTGACATATCATCGGTGTGGCCGGTCCGGCGAACGGGACGAGGCGAAGGAGCACGCATGACGCTGTCCGTGATCACGATGGGCCGAAGCGGAGTCGACCTCTACCCCCTCCAGGTCGGGGTCGGGTTGGAGGAGGTGACGAGCTTCGGCAAGTTCCTCGGCGGCAGTTCGATGAACGTCGCGATCGCCTGCGCGCGACTGGGCAACGACGACGTCGGCACCATCACCGGGGTCGGGGACGACCCGTTCGGGCGCTGGGTACGGCTGGAGATGCGCCGGCTCGGGGTCGACGACTCGCACGTCGTCGTCAACGGCGACTACCTCACGCCGATCACCTTCTGCGAGATCTTCCCGCCGGACCATTTCCCCTTGTACTTCTATCGGCGCCCCAGCGCACCCGACCTCCAGATCGCACCCGCCGACATGCCCGAGGACGTCATCGTTGCGGCCGACGTCTTCTGGTTCACCGGCACCGGGCTCTGCCAGGAACCCAGCTGGTCGGCCCACCAGACCGCCCTCACCTACCGCGCCCGACGCCGCCACACGGTGTTCGACCTGGATTGGCGACCGATGTTCTGGGAGTCGAAGGACGAAGCGCGCTCGAGGTACGGCTGGTGTCTCGATCGCTGCACGGTCGCCGTCGGCAACAAGGAGGAATGCGAGATCGCGGTCGGCGAGACTGAACCCGATCGGGCAGCCGATGCCCTCCTCGACCGGGGAGTCGAGATCGCCGTCGTCAAGCAGGGCCCGCTGGGCACGCTGGCGAAGACGAAGAGCGAGCGCATCGTCGTACCCCCCACCCCCGTCACCCCCTACAACGGCTTGGGAGCCGGTGACGCCTTCGGCGGCTCCTTGGCCGACGGACTGAAGCGAGGCCTCGACCTGGAGACGACCCTCCGGCGCGCCAGCGCGGCCGGTGCCATCGTCGCCTCCCGTCTCGAATGTTCCACCGCGATGCCGACGGCCGACGAGATCGACCGGGTGCTCGCCGCCCAACACACCGACGTACTCGGTGAACGCCCCTACTCGGAAGCCCGCTGATGGATGCTGCAGAGATTGCCCAGATCCGCTGGGCCGACCCGAGCCGGATCGCCGACGCCCTGCGCAGCCGCCCGGCACCAGAGCCGTACCACGGCAAGCTGCTCGTCATCGCGGCCGACCACCCCGCCCGCGGGGCACTCACCGTCGGTGACCGGGTCAACGCGATGGCCGACCGCTCGGATCTCCTCCAGAGGATCGATACCGCCTTGTCCCGTCCTGGCGTCCACGGCTTCCTCGGCACTGCCGACCTGGTCGAGGATCTTGCCCTCATGGGTTCGCTCGACGGCAAGCTCGTGTACGGCTCCATGAACCGCGGTGGCCTCGCCGGCGCGGCTTTCGAGATGGACGACCGGTTCACCGGCTACACCGTGCCCGGAATCGTGGAGGCCGGCCTCGACGGCGGCAAGATGCTGTTGCGGGTGGATCCTGACGACCCGGGTTCGGTCGCCACTTTGGAGTCGACGGCTCACGCCGTCTCGGCCCTGGCCGACGCTCGCCGGATCGCGATGGTCGAGCCCTTCATGAGTCGCCGTACGAACGGCAAAGTCGTCAACGACCTGTCGACCGAAGCGGTCGTCAAGTCGATCGCGATCGCGTCCGGTCTGGGAGCGTCGTCGGCCTACACCTGGCTGAAGATTCCCTGCGCCGACGACATGGCGCGCGTCGCGTCGTCGACCACTCTCCCCCTGCTCGTGCTCGGCGGCGATGTCGCGTCAGGCAGTGAAGACCGCTGGATTGCCGCGCTGGCCCAACCGACCGTTCGCGGTTTGGTGATCGGACGTTCCCTGCTCTATCCCCCCGACGACGACGTGACGGCGGCAGTCGACCGTGTCGCCGCCCTGACCTGACTGCGCCACGAGGAGCCCCATGTTCACGCTCACCCACTGGATCGACGGCCACGATGCCGTGTTCGACACGACCACCCAGCCGATCGTCAACCCCGCGACGGGGCAGGAGATCGGCACCCTTGCCCTGGCCGACGCGGAGGTGGTGGACGCCGCCGTCCGTGGCGCGAGCGCCGCTCAGGCCGCTTGGGGCGCCACGTCGCTGGCCAAACGCATGGAGGTGCTGTTCGCCTTCCGCCACCTGCTGGTCGAGCACACCGACGCATTGGCGGCGATCATCTCCACCGAACACGGCAAGACCATTCCTGACGCCGCCGGGGAGATCGCCCGGGGTCGGGAGTCGGTGGATTTCGCGTGCGGGATCGCTTCGGCCTTGAAGGGGGACTTTTCGGCGAACGTCTCGACCGGCGTCGACGTCCACAGCATTCGGCAGCCGCTCGGTGTGGTGGCGGGCATCACCCCATTCAACTTCCCGGCCATGGTGCCGATGTGGATGCACCCGATCGCCATTGCCTGCGGCAACGCGTTCATCCTCAAGCCAAGCGAGCGTGACCCGTCGGCGTCGAACTACGTGGCCAAGCTCTACCAGAAGGCCGGTTTGCCCGACGGGGTCTTCCAGGTGGTGCATGGCGGCAAACTGGCCGTGGACGCGATCCTGACCCACCCCGGCATCTCTGCCGTCTCGTTCGTCGGCTCCACACCGATTGCCTCGTACGTCCAACAGACCGGGATCGCCGCGGGCAAGCGGGTGCAGGCGCTCGGCGGAGCGAACAACCACGCCGTGGTCATGCCTGACGCCGACATCAGCTTCGCCGCGGCCCAGATCGCCGCAGGCGCCTTCGGGTCGGCCGGCGAGCGCTGCATGGCGGTGCCGGTGGCGGTCGCGGTCGGTGACGCCGCCGAACCTCTGATCACGGCGCTGACCTCCGAGGCCAAGGCCGTCCAGGTTGGACCGGGCGACGACCCGGCCACCGGCATGGGCCCGCTCATCACCTCGGCCTCGCGGCAGCGAGTGCTGGACTTCATCGGCGAGGCCGTCGAAGGCGGCGCGGAGTTGGTCGTGGACGGGCGCGATCTGGTCGTGGAAGGCCACGAGGAGGGCTTCTTCGTGGGGCCGTCCATTTTGCGCAGGGTGGCTCCGCACCTGCGGGCCTACTGCGACGAGGTGTTCGGCCCGCTCCTGGTCGTGATGGAGGTCGATACTCTCGACGATGCCTTGGCGCTGGTCAATGCCTCCCCGTACGGCAACGGAACCGCCATCTTCACCTCCAGCGGCGAGTCGGCCCGCATCTTCACCGAGCAGGTGACCGTTGGCATGGTCGGCGTCAACGTGCCGATTCCCGTGCCCGTCGGCTACTACTCGTTCGGCGGGTGGAAGAACTCCTTGTTCGGCGACCACCACGCCCACGGGCCCGAGGCCGTGAGGTTCTACACGCGGATGAAGGCGATCACGACCCGCTGGCCGCATCACCAGCAGCGCGCGGGCGGGGCGAGTCTGAACTTTCCGGGCCATACGTAGTAGCGAGCCTCACGTTCAACCACTCGTCGACCGCGAGGCCGTTGTCGTCGGCGTCCACGACCGACGCGATGATCGCGACAGCGGCGTCGGCGTACAACGACCCAGCCTCCCACGCTGCTCCTGACGGGAGGTTGACGCCGAGCCCGTGCCGCACGACGATCCCATCGGTCAGCGCCTGCAGTGCCGCCGTCAGTCGCTCGAGCGTCCAGCCCGGCCGCAGGCGCGCTCCAGTCGTGGCCAGCGCACCCCCGTAGGCGGCGATCCATGCCGACTGGTCTTCGTGGATCGGACTGACGAGGGCCTCCCGCCACTCCGGGTTCTGACCGAGCAACGCGGAGGCGTGGGCCAGGAGGTACGACCGCGGCGTCGAGAGGAGTTGGGCTGAGATGATCGTCGCCACCTCGGTGATGCGCTCGGCGAACAGGACGTACGGGTCGGCCAATCGGTCGTGCAGCATGGCCCGGTTCTGGAGCGTTCGGCCCCCGCTGTCGCGATAGAGCAAGGCGTGCAGGAAGCAGTCGCGGATGTATCCGTCCTTGGTGGCCCACCGATTCCGGAATGCCTTGCGATGATCCTCCCCGCCGGTCGACTGGGTCACCCGAAGGACGTCTTCGACCCGAATCCAATCCAGCGGCGCTGGATAATGCAGACTTTTCAGTCGTCCGGAAAGGTCAGTTCCCGTCAGCATCGCATCGATCAATTGCGCACCGGCGTTGAGAAACATCATCGCGGTGGCATCGTGCCGGGTGGGGGCGGGGCGGGGGCTCATCGTCGGGCTCCGAATCGAGGGTGCGGAGAACGATCCTAGGACCATGCCTCGACGTCGCGCTACCCTCCGGTCGGCATGCCTTTCACCGGGGGTTTGCAACGACCGCGATCGCCCAGGCGGCGACGTCGTAGGTCGAGTCGACGACCGGCGCATCCGCGGCCCAATGATTGCCGTGAGCTTCGGCGTAGACCGCGGTGTCGATAAACCTCCGCCACGGCCTACCCGAGCGAACTCCCGGAATCGTGAACCGCACCGGGTGGTCGGCCATGTTGACCATGACCAGCAGGTCGCCGACGTCGCCGACCCCGCTACAGTCGATCAGGATGCTCAGGCTGCGATCGCCGTTGGTCGGATGAGTTGCCCCGTCAGACCGGAAGAACAGGTACGTGACGTCGTCGTCGTACAGGTCGGAATCTCCGTACGCCCGCTGCCGCAGCCCCGGATGTCTCTGCCGGACTCCGGCGATGTAGGCCGTGAACCACAGCAACGGGTTGACGTTCTCTGCGGTCGCGGCGACGCCCAGGTTGTCGTGCGAGCGGATCTGCGGATTCGCCGGGTCGACCGGCACCTCCTGCGGAGCGTTGGTGCCCGCGGCGGCCCAGTTGTCCCAGATCCCGATCGTGTCGAGGTTCCACGGGTTGTTGTTGCCGTTCTGGGTGCGCCCGAACTCGTCACCGGCGACGAACATCGGCACGCCTCGGGAACAGAACAGCATGAGCATGAAGTTCCGGATTCGCTGTCGACGGAACGCTGGGTCACCGCCCGAGTCCCACGAGAGGTTGGTGTCGCTGCCACCGTCGGATGGTCCGAAGGGGTACGGCTGGTCGTTCAGTTTGGCGTTGTAACTCACCAGGTCTGCCATCGTGAATCCGTCGTGTGCGGTCACGAAGTTGATCGACCGTTGCGGTCCTCCTTGGTCGTTGAAGTGAGCGTAATCCCCGTTGACCATGTCCATGAAGGACTGGGTATTCCCGTCGCCCTTGAGAAATCCGCGCAGGGCGTCGCGGTAGCGTCCGTTCCATTCACCCCAGCCGGCCGGGAAGTTGCCCACCTCGTACCCCCACAGATCCCAGGCCTCCGCGATGACTTCGATATCCCGCGCGGCGGCTAGATCGCGAATCGCAATCAGGAGCGGATGTTGAGAGAAGAAGCGACGTTGGGCGCTCCAATTGCTGCGTTCGAAGGCATTCGGGGTTCGTCCGAGCACCGGCGCGAGATCGAAGCGGAATCCGTCCACCCCCACGACGTCGATCCAGTAGATCAGGGAATCCGTCACGAGGTTCTGCGTCGCCCGGTTGGAGAAATTGAGTTGGTTCGCACATCCTGTAGCTCCGTCGACGAGCGTCAGGTCGTCGGACAGCACGTAGTAGACCGAGGTCGCGAACCCACCGAGACTCACGAACCCCGCAGTGTCGGCCCGACCACCCCAGTTACCTCCCTCGGCGGAGTGGTTGTAGACGACGTCGAGGTACACCTCCAGCCCCTCGTCGTGGAACGCCTGGACCATCCGCTTGAACTCCGCGGTCGGCCCGCCGGGGCTCTGGTCGCGGGCGTACTGCCGATTGGGCGCGAAGAAGGCGAGTGTCTGGTAGCCCCAGGCGTTCACATGGCCGGCGTCGGCCGGCGTATCTGTGGAATTCGACTGCTGCACCGGCAGCAGTTCGATCGTCGTCATCCCGAGCGCCTTCAGGTACGGCGCCATCAGTCCCGCGCCGGCATAGGTGCCGCGCAGTTCGGCCGGAATGTCGACGACGTGCTCGAACCCGGACTGGCCTGACAGCAGGCTGGCCAGGGTGGATGCCGACGGGTGCCGGGTGAGCCCTCGCACGTGCGCTTCGTACACGGCGCTGTTCTCGGGGGCGACCTTGGGGCGCGGCGCCTGCCAGGGCATTTCGGGCACCACGATCCCCTTCGGCGCCCAGCGGCCGGTGTCGATCTCCCGCCGTGGCTTGCCGCGATACTCGTCACCCCCGGTGCCGAAGCAGCCGAAGTCTCCGCCGGCCTCGGCGATGCAGGAGGAGTAGAGCGTGTGGGTAACCTCGCGGGCGTACGGGTCGAGGAGCACCTTGTTGGGGTTGAACCGGTCGCCGTTGGGGTCGAGGTCAGAGGTGAATCCGACTCCCGAGTCGCCCGGCTGCCAGGCCTCGTCGTACGGCCAACACGCGCCCCAGCAGCGGTACCCGTACATGGCGCCCGCACCCAGCCGGTCGATGCGGCCCCGCCAGATGCCGTCGCCGCCCTTCCCCAGCACGAACGAGGCGAAGGCGTCCTGGCCGGTGGCCGCGCCGTACAGCTCCAGCAGCACCCGCGTCGCGGTCGGCGCGAACACCGCGAACGTTACCGCGTTGCCGTCGATGTGGGCACCGAGCGGGTAGTCGGCTGTAGCCCAACTGTTCAGGTCGACGGGGGTGGGAAGAAGTACGGTCACACCCCCATTCTTTCGCCACGGTCGTAGGTCGGCTCCAGTCGCCCACGTAGGCGAATCACGGGAAGTATCGGACGTCAGGCAGGCTACCCGTTACGAACGACTGGGCACACCTAGCTCGACTGCGAGCGCATCCGTAGCAACGGGACGACAAGCGCAAGCGTTGCGAGGGCCGCCGCAGCCAGAAACGCTGATGAACGCTCGCTCATGGAGAAGCTCACCCCAAAGCCGGTCGCGATAAACGTGGTTCCAACGGTCGACGTGGCGGCCGCTGCAATTGTTTCTGACATGACCGCGGCATTGCCCACCTCCAAGTCGCTGAGCTGGTCTGCTTCGCTTGGTGGAGCAAATAGGACGTTAAGAGTGTCGACGTAGCACAGACCCATTCCCACTCCCGCTAGTGCCCACCCGAACCCAAGCACGGCGATTGCAGAAACCCCGAAAAGTCGGCCCCCTGCCACACTCATCGAAAGAACACCTGCCGCAAAGAACGAAATCCCAATAAGACACCTGGACAGGTACCCTGTATCGCTCCCCGCCGGCCTCCAGCCACAGTAGATCCCTACCAACGCCCATGCTAAGCCCCCTGCCATGATGACCAGGCCAATCTCTCCAGCGCTTGCGCGGAACGCGTCGTGGGCCACGATGGCGACCACCGAGTCGACTGCGAAATAGAGGCCGGAAAGGCCGAACATGAATGCGGTCGCTGTGCGACGCCGCGACCGAAGCCGGAACGTTCCTCCCGGCAGGACCCTCTGGGTCGCGACCGCGAGAAGCGCTACGCCGGCCGCCAGCAGAGGCAATTGCAGCCAAATCAAGCTCGACTGAATTGTAATGCAAACCATGGCCAGGGCTAGCAGGACTGACTCACTCCAGCCGATCCGCAATTCTTGGCCCTGCTCGTGGTCGGGCACATGCTGAGCCACGATTGTGCGGGCGACGAGCAGGACTGGAAGGTAGAGGACCATCGCCCAGCGCCAACTAAGAACATGCGAAATCCAAGCAGCATATGCCGGGCCGAATAGCGCCGCGACGACCCACATAGCGGACATCGCAGATAGGGTGATCTGGCGAACCCGGCCGGAAAGTCCTACTACAACTGCTCCCATCGAGACCGTAGCGATACAACCTGAAGCCAACCCGCGAATCGCTCCTCCAAGCAGGAACAACCAGATCGTGGGAGCCAATGAACTGATGATTGCTCCACCGCTAATGACCACCGTGAAACCGATCAGAAGCCTCGGAATGCGGAAGCGAGCAGCAAGTCCGAGTCCCAGAGGAAGCCCTGCGAAGTTGGCAACTGCGACCGTGGCGGTCACGACGCCGTACATCCACTGCGCGTCAAGATCGGAGGCCATGAGTGGCAGGACGGTCTGGGACAGATATGTCTGCATAGCTGCCACTAGTTCTACGAGAAGGAGGCCCACAGCTAAGGCGATCTGCTTCTCGCGACGTCGAATCTCACGAGCCATCGTCACACGTCCGGATGGGGATGTCAGGCATGGGGCAGCGGGAAGTAATGCAGTTGGTCTGCGCACTGCCGGGAGGGCAGAAGGCCAAACTTTGCAGATTGGTCTTGAATGCGCCCCCGCCCAAGTGGGGATATGCGGCCGGAAAGTTGGGCACCAATCCCGGAACAAAAGACTTCACAACGGACATTCCCATCATCCGTATGTCAGGTGAGGTCACATCGACCACGATCGGAGCGTAGCCTGCCGAAGTAGTCCGATTCAGATACGCGTCCAGAGACCTGCCCTCAAGTGGCGTAGATGACCGTGCTTCGCCGCCGACCGGGGCGTTCAACCAAGGTGCTCGGTGTCTGGCGGACTGGCCCGACACGGGGCAGGCCCGGAGAGGAAGGCAGGGCACTGTACTCCCGTCATGCGGTGACGACCGTGACGTGCCCGATGCCCAGATACGTCCCCAGCAGCCGCCTGATTTGCACACCCCGACTCCCGCGGCGATCGGCCTATTGGCTTCGCCGGCCCGCACGTTCGGCGCCCGTTGCGCCGACCCGCAGGTTCGACGACGGTCGACCGGGTCACTCGTGCCAGGTGTCCCCCTCGACAGCGAGAGTGATCAATCCGAGTCCGATGGCCCTGAAGCGCATCGCTGGAGTCTACGTAGGGGCAGAACGGCCTCAGAACCCCTGGTAGATGAACGACGTCGACGCCCCGGCGAACCAGAACCAGAACACGATGAGCGCGAAGACGAGCAGAAACGACACGGCGAACGACCACACAGCCCCTCGTTGAGGTTCAGGCGGTTCCCACGGTTTCTTGGTCGGGTTGACGACCGGCGCCTCGCCTCGTTCCTGCAGCCGGTCAAGCAGACCGGCCAAACCGCCAGCAGATTGCCGTGACATCGAGCCACCCCCTCCATCCGATGTGCAGCGTGTCCCAGAAGTAGTACGGCTCGTAGGCCTTTTCGGTCAGGTCTGCGAGCTGCACCCCGTTGTCGCTGGCGACCGTACGTACCCGCGCGGCGAAACCCTCCGACTCAGCCTTGGGCAGGCCCGTGTAATCGCTCCACAATCCGTTGACCGGCAGGGAGATCAGCAGCACCTGGATACCGAGGTCGCGGGCGACGTCGAGGAAGATCTGCAGATCGTCGTACTCGGTCGGGTTCGTGTAGGTGACCTTCGACTCGTGGCCTTTCATGTAGTCCATGTACGGCGCGATCCGGCGGGTATAGAACGTGTCGTCCATGCCGTACGGGTTGTTCGTCACATGCTGGGCGCCCTGCTGGCGCGCCAGGGCGTCCTGGGCGGCCCAGTTGATCGAGTCCATGGGGGTGGCTCCGGGCTGCCAAGGGGCGGTGTACGACACGGCTTGCCGCAACGACGTGGTTCTGTACGTCTCCCTCAGCAGGTCGAGCCGTTGCGAGAGGGCCGTGTACGGCGCATCCATGACTTCTTTCGCCTTCTCGGCGGTGCCGACGTCACACGGCGCGTTCAACGTGCAGAGCTCAGGCATCAACTCCCCGGCCCGATGCGTGATCTTGTCTCGCGTGGCTTGCGACAGTTGCCGGTTGGCGAGCATGGACTGCCACGCGTCGTACGAGAAGACCGACTTGAACGCCCGGGCCGGGACGCCGCCGGCGGTGAACCACTGCGGCGAGACCAGCAGCACGACCTTCTTCTGCTGGAGGTACGGCGCTACCGCAGCGAGCTCGATCGCGTGGTACAGGGATTGCTGCAGGCCACGGCCCGACAGGTACATGTCGAAATCCGAAGCGTTGGCCTGCAACCACGTGGAGGCGTTCTGGTCGACCGGAACGCCGAACTCCGAAGAGCCCATGACGTACAAGCTGGTGACACCGGCCGGCGTTCCCTGCAGTGTCTGGGTGTACATCTCGCCCGTGTGTTCCCGCCGGCCTGGGCTTTCGTAGTTCAGGACCCGAACGGTCCGGACCTCTCGGTTGGACTGGGTCGTGAGGGCGCGCACGGCGACGTCCCCGACCGGACTGAGCACGAGTCCGGTCGCGGTCGCCATGCCCAGCACCAGGGCCAGAGAGCGTCGCATCAGAGGCGCTGCCCGACGAACAGCAGGATCTGGTTCACGGTCGACACCTCGTCGCGGTCGACCTCGGTGGGGGCGACGTCCAGCCCCAGGTCGTCGGACAGACCGACCAGCAACTCGGTGAACGCCAGAGAATCCAGCAGACCGGCGTCGAACAGGTCGAGGTCACGCTCGGCGAGGATCTCGTCGGTGCCGCACACCTGGGTGAGCAGGGTGAGAACCTTGGCTTCGGCGGTGGCGTCCATGGTGTGCTCCTTCTGTTTCAGATCGAGATGATGTGGCCGGAGAAGATCAGGAATCCGAAGATCACCAGGTGCGCGGTGACGATGATCGCAACGATGCGGTACGGCAACCGGTCGCGGTAGCCGTACCAAGGGCATTTCTTCTCGTACACGTCGTTGGCCACCAACAGCAGGCCATGGTACAAGCCGTACACGACGTAGTGGACGGTGAAACCGTGCCAAAAGCCCATCAGCGTCATGTTGCCGACCAGCGCGACGCGACCGGCGGTGGTGCGCTGTTTGAAGATCTTCTTCTTCATCAGGTACATCGTCATCCGCGTGTACAGGTAGTCCCGGAACCAGAACGACAAGGTGATGTGCCAACGGTTCCAGAAGTCCTTGATCGACTCGGCGACGAACGGCATGCGGAAGTTGGGTGGGGTGCGGATGCCGAACAGGTACGACAATCCCACAGCCATCGCCGAGTACCCGGCGAAGTCGAAGAAGAGCTGCCCGGCGTAGATGTACATGTAGGCGAGCGTCCGCGGCCAACCGACCGCCCACGCGAGTTGGTCGGCGAACCAGGCAGCGAACATGAACTTGTAGACCGCCCCCGTGAGGATCAAGGTCAGCCCGCGGCCGAGGAGGTACCGATACTCCCGGCTCGTCCAGGCCCGGTCGGCGTCTTGCTGAAAACGGCGGGACCGGTCGATCGGCCCGCTCGTCAGCGTCGGGAAGAAGAGCACGAAATAGGCCAGATCCCACAGGCGAAGTTCCTTGATGATCCCGTCGGAGATCTCGAGGACGACCTGGATGACCCGAAAACTGAGGTACGACACACCCAGGAAGCCCAGGGAGAGCGTCGGGAAGAGGTTCGCCAGCTTGACGGCGAACAACGGGGCCGTGGCCGCCAGCGCGGCTGCTCGGCCGAGATACCGGTGCACGGTCGCGTGGGTCGTCCGGTAGCGCAGCCACCCGAGGATGAGCCCGAACTCCCACACGAGAAAGCCACCCAGCCACGCCAGTTGCACCGGGTGGTCGACCATGAGCAGGACGGCCATGACGACGGTGGCAACCATGCCGTACCCGCGAATCCTCCGGCCCGCCAACCCGAGGGCGATCGCAGGAATCGTCAGCAGGCCCGTGATGTAGAACGAGTAGAGGTTGCCGTACGCCGTGATCACGAGCGTTCTCTCGACGCGAGGGCCCGCCGGTCCACCTTGCCGTTACCGGTGAGCGGGATCGACTCGACGACCGTGATCACCTTGGGAACCATGTAGTCGGGTACGAATTGCCGAAACCTCTTCTTCAAAGAGGTGGCGAACGCGAGGGGCGACTGCTCGGGCGTGTGGTCGAGTTGCACGTACGCCTGGAGGTGCGTCACCTGGCCGTCCGGAGTGCGTACGGCGACCACCGCGGCCTGCTGTACGTCGTCGAGACGCCTGAGATTGTTCTCGATGTCCTCGAGCTCGATCCGGTACCCGTGCAGCTTGACCTGGTTGTCGAGCCGGCCGCCGAAATGGAGCTGGCCGTCCGGATCGAGCCGGCCGCGATCTCCGGTCCGGTACGCCGGCGTCGCTAGGCCGTCGATCGTGATCGTGCCGAATACCGCCTCGGTGAGATCGGGTCGATGGAGGTAGCCGATCGAGACGGTGTCGCCGGCGATGACGATCTCGCCGGACGTCCCGACCGGTACGTCGTGGTCGTCGGCATCACGGATCACGATCGTGGTGCCCGGTTTGGCCGTCCCCACGACGAGCGGCGACCCGTCGAGCATCTCCGGCGTGACCAGCACGCTGGTGACGGCGACGGTGGACTCGGTGGGGCCGTAGGTGTTGTAGACCGCCGCCCCGGGGAACCGGTCATGGAGGGCCGCGACCGTCGTGGGCGACAGGGTCTCACCACAGAACAGGAACAGTCCGAGGTTGGGCAGCAACTCACGCCCGAACCCAGGGTCGGCGAGGCACAGGTCGGCGAACGACGGTGTGCTGACCCAGACGGTGACGCCCGAAGCACGCAGGTCGGCATGCAGGTCGCGCGCATTCGCGACCGTGGCCGAGGTGACCGAGTGGAGCGTGCCCCCCGAGGCGAGGGCGCCGTACAGATCCATGACCGACAGGTCGAAGGAGAACGGCGCGTGGTTGAGCCAGACGGCGTCGCGCCTGGCCGCCTCCGGCACGCGGGGATCGTCGGCGAGACTGAGCGCCCAGTCGGTGAACCGGCCGAGGGCGCCGGCGGTGATTTGGACCCCCTTGGGCCGGCCGGTGCTGCCCGAGGTGTAGATCACGTAGTACGGCTCGTCGTCGCCCACCCGTTGGGCCGAGATCGGCGTCGGGATGATCGGGGCCGGTGTGGTTTCGAGGCTCGATCCGTCCCATACCTCGACGTCGAGGAGGTCGACTTCGTGCGGCAGGGGTCGTACGGAGATGACGAGCCTGGTGCCTGATTCGCGGATCACGCCGGTGATCCGGTCGTACGGCCAGGACGCGTCGATCGGCACGTACGGGTGGCCTGCCTTGACGCAACCCAAGAAGGCGACGAGCATCGCCGATTCCTTGTGGCCGTACACGACGACCGGAGAGCCGTCGCGCGGCAGAGCCGTACCGAGGCGTGAGGCGACCGAGTCGGATGCGGCCTTGAGCCGGCCGTACGTCAGTGAGGCAGAGTCGACGGTGTGCGCGACCCGGTTCGGCGTCGCCGTTGCGACGCGGTCGATCCGGTCGATGATGTGCACCCCAGCCCCTCTGCCGACGCCCCTGCCGGCGACGATGCTAGTGGCAGCGACCGAGCGGACGGCTGCGAATCGTCCCCGGGTCAGGTCGGGATCCCACCGATCGGTCCCCGGGTCCCGGCTCCTGCTACGACTGAGCGGCGATGGCCGCCGCCCGGTCGAGCCCCGACCGCAGGTCGGTCAGGAGGTCGTCGACGTCCTCGATGCCGACGGCCACGCGGAGCATGCCGTCGGTGATGCCGGCCTCGGACTGGACGTCCGGCGGCATCGCAGCGTGGGTCATCGACGCCGGATGGGAGATCAGGCTCTCCACACCGCCGAGCGATTCGGCCAGGGAGAAGCAGGTCAGGCCCGACAGACAGCGCTCCGCCGCGGCCCGGTCGGCCAGTTCGAACGAGAGCATGCCCCCGAAGCCGTCCTGCTGCCGCTTGGCCAGATCGTGGCCCGGGTGGTCGTGCAGCCCTGGGTAGTGGACGGCCACGACGGCTGGATGCTGGGCCAACAGTTCCGCGAGGGCCTGAGCGTTGTCGTTGTGGGCCTTCATCCGTACGCCGAGGGTGCGCAGACCGCGCAAGGTGAGGTACGAGTCGAACGCACCACCTGTCGTACCCAGGCAGTTCGTCCACCAGCTCAGCTGCTCGGCGATCTCGGCCGTCGCGCCGACGACCGCACCGCCGATGACGTCGGAATGACCGTTCAGGTACTTGGTGGTGGAGTGAATCACGATGTCGGCCCCGAGGCCGATCGGCCTTTGCAACGCCGGCGACAGGAACGTGTTGTCCACCGCGACGACGGCACCGGCAGCATGTGCCTCCTCACTCGCGGCGGCGAGGTCGGTGATCCGCAGCAGCGGATTGGAGGGGCTCTCCAGCCACACCAGCTGCGGGCGGCGCGACCACGCAGCGGCACGATCTGCCGCATTCGTGAAGTCGACGCCGATCACCTCGAACTGGCCGCGCGCGGCCAGCGCGTCGAACAGACGCCAGGTTCCGCCGTAGCAGTCGTGCGGAATTGCGACGACGCTGCCGACCGGGGCGTACGCGTGGACGACGGTCGTGACCGCCGCCATGCCCGAGGCTGTGATCTCGGCACCGGCTCCGCCCTCCAGGTGCGCGATCGTGTCGGCGAGCAAGCTCCGAGTCGGGTTCGCCGAGCGGCTGTACTCGAACCCCTTGGATGCTCCCGGCCCCTGCCAGCGGTACGTCGTCGACAGGTAGATCGGCGGCACCACGGACGAATGCTGGGTGTCCCAGGCCAGACCAGCACGCGTCGCCTGCGTCATCCGCGACTGGGCGTCGGCGTCGGTCATCTGTGTCTCCTGACTGTGGCTCGCAGGCGAGGCTAGCCAACGGTTCGCCACGGCTGGATTGAGTTCCGGAGGCTGACATCGACGGCCCGCCCGGCTCGCTGCTCGCCGATTGTGACGAACGTCTTCGTTCGGACGCCGTTTCTCCGTAGGCTGCCGGGCATGAAGATCAACGACGTCCTTCGCCGCAAGGGCAGCGCCGTCATCACGATTGCGCCGCACGAGTCCGTGGCCAGCCTGGTGGCCCTGCTGACCGACCACAACATCGGTGCGGTCGTCGTGAGCGCCGACGGTCACACCGTCGCAGGCATCGTGAGCGAGCGTGACGTGGTTCGGCGTTTACGTACGGTCGGGCCGCAGTTGCTCGACCAGCACGTGTCGTCGATTATGACGACCGACGTCTACACCTGCCGCCCCGACGACGACCTGGCCGAGATGGCCGGATCGATGACCGAGCACCGGATCCGGCACCTCCCGGTCGTCGTCGACCACGAACTCATCGCCATCGTCAGCATCGGTGACATCGTCAAGAACCGGATCGACCAGCTCATGGAAGAGCGCGACCACCTCGAGGGCTACATCACCCAGTAGCAGCGCCCTTACTGCCCCTGCACCCCCGCGACGAGCGGCGGCAGGCTCGACCAGGGGAAGTCGATCCACAGGTCGGTGCGCCGCCACACATATTCGCAATCCACGATCGAATGCGGCTTCTGGTAGATCACCGCCGCCCGGATCTCCTGCACATGCCCGGCGCAGAAGTCCCTCACCATCCTCAACGTGCCGCCGGTGTCGGCCACGTCGTCGACCACCAGCACCCGCTTCTCCGACAGGTCCACCTGGCGCGGCACCGGCGGCAGCATCACCGGCAAGGGCAGTCGCTCCTCGATGTCGGTGTAGAACTCCACATTCATCACGTGCAGGTTCTTGATGCCGAGCGCGTACGACAAAGCTCCCGCTGCGAACAATCCACCTCGTGCGATCGACAAGATCAAGTCGGGCCGGAACCCGGAATCGACCACCTGTTGCCCGAGTTCCCTCGTCGCATCGCCGAAGGCCTGCCAGGTCAGCACTTCTCGTGTCGTCACGGGCTCATTCTGCCAACACACCGCGGGCAGGAGGGATCAGGACTCGGGTGTCGACTCACGGAACAACAGGGGTACGTCTTTCGCGAACGCCTGGAGCAGGTCGTGAGAGGCTTCCAGCGCGGTGACGTCACCGGCCGCCACCTCGGCGGCGATCGCCTTCCGCATCGCTTTCACGCGCGGGGACCGCGCGAAGGCGTCGGTCAACTCACCGTCGACCAGGGCCCACAGCCATTCGACCTGCTGCGCGCTGCGCCGCTGCTCCAGCCCACCGTGCGCGTCGAGATAGGCGCGGTGGTCCAGCACCGCCTGCCAGATCGCATCGAGCCCGTGACCCGTCATCGACGACGACGTCAGCACCGGGGGTCTGCGCGCCGACGGGTCCGACGAGATGAGCTTCATGGCCACGGTCAGTTCACGGGCAGCGACGCGCGCCTCGCCTTCGTTGTCGCCGTCGGCCTTGTTGACGCTGATGACGTCGGCGAGTTCGAGGATCCCTCGCTTGATGCCCTGCAGTTGGTCTCCGGCCCGGGCCAGTGTGATCAGCAGGAAGGTGTCGACCATGCCGGCGACCGCGACCTCCGACTGGCCGACACCGACCGTCTCGACGACCACCACGTCGTACCCAGCCGCCTCCACCACGAGCATCGTTTCCCGCGTCGCTCTGGCCACACCGCCGAGGTGACCGCCACTGGGGCTAGGCCTGATGAACGCCGCGTCGTTCTGGGCGAGAGCTGCCATCCTCGTGCGGTCGCCCAGAATCGAACCGCCGGTCTTCGACGAGGAAGGATCCACGGCCAACACGGCCACCCGGTGACCGGCGTCGATCAGCCGTACCCCCAAGGCGTCGCACAAGGTCGACTTGCCCGCACCGGGCACGCCGGTCAATCCGACCCGGACCGACCCGCCGGTGTGCGGCCGCAGCCGTCGCAACAACTCCCGCGACTGCACCCGATGGTCGGCTCGTTCCGACTCGACCAGCGTGATCGCTCGCGCGAGGAGCCGCCGATTGTTCGACAGCACCCCGTCGACGAGCTTGTCGATCGACGCGCTCACCCCGCGTGCTGCGCCTTCATCTTCTCGAGCAGGCCGACCGCCGCTTCCGGGATGACCGTGCCGGGCGGGTAGATGGCATCGGCGCCATTGGCGTAGAGCTCCTCGAAGTCCTGCTCGGGGATCACCCCACCGACGACGATCAGGATGTCTTCGGCGCCGGCCTTGTCGAGTTCCTCGCGCAGGGCGGGAACCAGGGTCAGATGCCCGGCCGCGAGCGACGAAACGCCCACGACGTGCACGTCGGCGTCGATGGCTTGCCTGGCCACCTCTTCAGGCGTTTGGAACAAGGGACCCACGTCGACGTCCATGCCGAGATCGGCGAATGCGGTCGCGATGACCTTCTGGCCGCGATCGTGACCGTCCTGGCCCATCTTGGCGACCAGGATCCGGGGACGCCGGCCGGCGGCCTCGGCGAAGTCGTCGACCAGCGCCCGGGCTCGCTCGGTGGTCTCGGTCTTGCCCGACTCGGTCGAATACACACCCGAGATCGTACGGATTTGGGCCGTGTAGCGCCCGAACTCCTTCTCCAATGCGTCACTGATCTCGCCGACGGTCGCCTTCGCCCGGGCGGCGTCGATCGCCAGCTTGAGCAGATTGCGCTCCGGATCGGTGGGATCGGGGTTGGCGGCGGCCCAGCTGAGCTTCTCCAGCGCGGCATCGGTCGCCGCCTGGTCACGCTCGGCCTTCAACCTGGCCAGCTTCGCGAGTTGCTGCTCGCGGACCGCCCGGTTGTCGATCTTGAGCACTTCAGGTGGCGTGTCGTCGTCGACGGTGTATTCGTTCACACCGATCAACGGCTGCCGGCCCGAGTCGATCCGTGCCTGGGTACGGGCCGCCGCCTCCTCGATGCGCATCTTCGGGATGCCGGCCTCGATCGCCTTCGCCATGCCGCCGGCCGCCTCGACCTCGCCGATCAGTTCCCAGGCCTTGGCGGCCAGGTCCATGGTGAGTTTCTCGACGTAGGCCGATCCACCCCACGGGTCGACCACCCGGCACGTCCCCGACTCCTGCTGGATGAACAGCTGGGTGTTCCGCGCGATCCGCGCCGAGAAGTCGGTCGGCAGCGCGATCGCCTCGTCGAGGGCGTTCGTGTGCAACGACTGGGTGTGCCCCTGGGTCGCGGCCATAGCCTCCAAGCACGTACGGGCGACGTTGTTGAAGACGTCCTGGGCCGTCAGCGACCAGCCCGACGTTTGCGAGTGGGTGCGCAGTGACATCGACTTGGGGTTCTTCGCGCCCGAGTCGCGCACCAGCCGGGCCCACAGAAGCCGGGCCGCACGCATCTTCGCGACCTCCATGAAGAAGTTCATGCCGATCGCCCAGAAGAAGCTCAACCGCGGCGCGAACTTGTCGACGTCCAGTCCGACCGACTGCCCGGCCCGGATGTACTCCACCCCGTCGGCCAGCGTGTAGGCCATCTCGATGTCGGCGGTCGCTCCCGCCTCCTGCATGTGGTAGCCGGAGATCGAGATCGAGTTGAACTTCGGCATGTTCGCGCTGGTGAACGCGAAGATGTCGGAGATGATCCGCATGCTCGGGGTCGGCGGGTAGATGTAGGTGTTGCGGACCATGAACTCCTTGAGGATGTCGTTCTGAATCGTCCCCGCGAGTTGTTCCGGCTTCACCCCCTGCTCTTCGGCAGCGACGACGTACAACGCCAGCACCGGCAGCACGGCGCCGTTCATCGTCATCGAGACGCTCATCTGGTCCAGCGGGATCCCCTCGAACAGCTGCCGCATGTCGAGGATCGAATCGACCGCGACACCGGCCATGCCCACGTCACCGGTCACCCGCGGGTGGTCCGAATCGTACCCGCGATGCGTCGCCAGGTCGAACGCGATCGACAGGCCCTTCTGACCGGCAGCCAGGTTGCGCCGATAGAAGGCGTTGGACTCCTCGGCGGTGGAGAAGCCGGCGTACTGCCTAATCGTCCACGGCTGGTTGACGTACATGGTCGCGTACGGCCCGCGCAGGAACGGCGGGATGCCCGGGTAGGTCGACAGGAAGTCGAGCCCCTCAAGGTCGCTTGTGTCGAAGACGGGGGGTACGACGATGTGCTCGGGCGTCTCCCAGCCCTCGGCCTCGACGTCGATGGTGGTGGCCGCGGGAGCACCGGACCCCAGGTCGACCGTGTCGAAACGCGGGAAATCGGTCGTGCTGGTCATCGTGCTACCCCCAGTCGGTCGAGCGTGTCGTCGAGGAACGAGACGACGTCCATGCCGTCGAAGACCTCTCCGTCCAACACGGAGCCGGCGTCGTCGGACCCCGTCTCCTTCATGCGGCCGGCGATCCAGACGTGCGGGATCCCGGCTTCCTTGATCGCCGTCGCGACGGCGACGGCCTGGTCTGTGTAGACCTTGCCCGACGAGCACAGGATCACGGTGTTGACCCCGGCGTTCTTGACCTGGGCCACGATCTCGTCAGCCGTACCCCCCTCACTGGACGGATGCGCCAGACCCGCCACCAGCAGCACGTTCGACGTGAACTGCTCGCGGGGCCCGAAGTCGCGGCGGCTGCCCAGGCAGGCCAGGAAGACGCCCGGCCTGGTGCCGGTCAACGCGGTGTGCTTGGCCGTACGGTCGCGCAGCGCCTCGAAGACCTCCGAGTCGCGCTTGGGCACCAAACCCCCTGTGGGGCCGGATGCCGGACGAGGCTTGACGTCGTCCAGGGCTGCTTCCATCTCCGGCGGGAACATGCTGACCCCGGTGATCGGCTGTTTGCGTGTCGCGAGTCGGCGATGGCGCTCCGACACGGTCGCGGCGATCGAGGCTAGGACGGCTCCGTCGGCCAGCGCCTGCGCCATCCCACCGGCCGCCTCGATCTGCTGCACCCGCTTCCAGGCGGCCTCGGCCAGGTCCTGGGTCAGCGACTCGACGTACCAGGACCCGCCGGCCGGATCCTCGACCCGACCGAGGTTCGACTCTTCGGCAGCCAGCAATTGGGTGTTGCGAGCCAGCCGTCGAGAGAACGAGGTCGGCAAACCTTGGGCCGTGTCGTACGGCAGCGTCGTCACGATATCGGCGCCCCCGACCGCCGCGGCGAACGTCGCGATCGTGCCGCGCAGCAGGTTGACCCACGGGTCGTCGCGCGTGATCATCCGCCAGCTCGTCACCGCATGCTGGGTTGCGCCACGCTCGGCTTCGGGTACGGCCAACACCTCACCGACGCGGGCCCACAGCCGACGCAAGGCCCGCAGCCGGGCGATCGTGAGGAACTGATCGGCGTTGGCCGCGACCCGGAACCCCATCGCCTTGAACGCCTCGGCGGCCGAGACTCCAGCCTCGCCGAGCGTGCGGGCGTACTCGATCCCGGTCGCGATCGCGAACGCCAACTGGTCGACGTCCCCGGCGCCGGCTGCGTCGTACGGAGTCACGTCGACGACGAACGGACGCGCGCTGCCGAACCCCGCCGCCTTGCTGTGCCACGTGGCCAGCAGCGACAGATCGGCCCGCTGCCCGGTCTGAGCGGCCGAACCGATCGGGTCGATGCCCAGGTTGCCGCGGTCGTCAGCCGCATGCCCACTGGCCTGCCAGAACGCAGCCAGCGCTTCGGCCGCCGCCTCCTGGTCGTCGGCCGACGAGACGGCGATGGCGGCCAGTTCGGGCTGGACACCGGCGAGCGCGGCTGCGACATCGGCCGCGGCGATGCCGCCGGCGCCGACCTTCAGCCAGATCGACGTGGCGCCGGCCTTCAGGTCCTCCAGGATCGCGGCGTTGGTGGCCGCAGGGTCCGGGTCGTCGTGGAGTTGCCGTACGTCCCACGCGAGGGCCGCGCCGCCACGGACGTCACGCCCACGGGTGTACGGCATGGCCCCCGGAACGCCGAGATCGGGTGCCTCGGATTCGGTATAGAGCGGTTCGATGACCAGCCCGTCGACGGTGGTGGTGCGCAGGCGGCTCATCGCCTTGTCGAGCGTGAGTTCGGTGCCCGGTGGGCGGCGGCGGTTCAGGACCTTGAGGACTTCGGATTCCCATTGCTCGCGGGTGGGCTGGGCAAAGTCCCCGGCCAAGGTGATCGATGAGTCGCTCATCTGTTGGCTCCTGACGGACGTGACATCCTGTGGGATTAGGGCCCACTCGGGGTGGGGCCCGGTCGTCCTCAGCCTATCGATCGGGCCCGGCGCCATCGCTGGTGGGGTGGAAATTCCCTGGCACGGTACGGCGATGACGGCGGTCCCGCGTCGGCCTGGCACTACCGTTGCAGACAGCACAAGGAGGAACCGTGAAGACGTTCGTCAAAGTCGTTCAAGATGTGGCGCTGCTGCTGGTACGGCTGACGTTCGGGGGGCTCATGGTCCTGCACGGCATTTCGCGCTGGCAAGGCGGAATCAGCGTCCAGACCGAACACCTGGCGCAGGCGGGCGTGCCCGAGCCGCAGTTGTTCGCGTGGGGCGCTGTCGTGCTCGAGGTGCTCGGCGGTGTGCTGATTGCCTTTGGGATTCTCACCCCCCTCGTCGCCGCTGCGTTCCTCGCCGAGTTCGTGCTCGTCGTCGTCTGGGTCAAGTGGCACAGCGGGCCGTACCTGGAGAACGGTGGGTACGAATACACCGTCGCTCTCGCTGCGATCGCCCTGTTTCTGGTCGCCTTCGGCGCCGGCCGGGCGGGCGTCGACAACCTGTTCCGGAGGCCGAGATCCCGTACCGCCAAAGCGGACGGCACGGTCGACGACAACGATCCGGCCTGACCACTCCTCACCCCACCTTTCACAGAAAACACACAGCGCGCGCACTGCCAATGCCCACGCGCCGCTGACACGATGACCCTCATGGCGAGACGTGACGTACTGACCGAGTCCTTGACCAGGCCCGACGGCAGCCCGATCCGGGTGTTGACGGTCGACGACGAACCGAGCTTGACCGAGCTGCTCAGCATGGCGATGCGCTACGAGGGCTGGGACGTGACCACGGCCGCGTCGGGCATCGAAGCGGTCAAGGCGGCCCGCGAGGTGCGGCCCGACGCTCTCGTGCTCGACATGATGCTGCCCGACTTCGACGGCCTCGAGGTCATGCGCCGCGTGCGGACCGAACAGCCTGACGTACCCGTGCTGTTCCTCACCGCAAAGGACGCTCTCGAGGACCGGATCGGAGGCCTCACCGCCGGAGGTGACGACTACGTCACCAAACCGTTCTCACTGGAAGAAGTGATCGCCCGCATGCGTGGACTGCTGCGCCGAACCGGAGCCACCGTCGCCCGTTCCGACGCTCAACTGATTGTCGGCGACCTGACCCTCGACGAGGATTCGCACGAGGTAACGCGCGGCGGCGAGTCGATCAGCCTCACGGCCACCGAGTTCGAACTGCTGCGCTACCTCATGCGGAATCCGAAGCGGGTGCTCTCGAAGGCGCAGATCCTCGACCGGGTCTGGAACTACGACTTCGGCGGTCAGGCGAACGTGGTCGAGCTCTACATTTCCTACCTGCGCAAGAAGATCGACGCCGGTCGAGCGCCCATGATCCACACGCTGCGGGGAGCGGGCTACGTGCTGCGCCCCGCCGCCGAATAGCTCGATGACCCTGAACCTGACCGAAGGCACCCCGGCCACTCTGGCCAAGGGCACGTTGGGCCGGCAGCTCGTCGTGCGGGTGGCGGCGATCGTGGCTGTGGTCTCGATCCTGCTCAGCACCGCGGCGTTCGTCGCGGTCCGGCAGATCATGGTGTCGAAGGCTGACCAGCAGCTCGCTGCCATCGCCGGACGCCCGCAGCGCGGGGGCGACGACACCACCCGGACCCGGGGCCCGGCCGGCCTGCCAGTCGGCGGCATCCTCATCACACTCGACTCTTCCGGGGAGCAGACCGGCCAGATCCTCACCGACAGCAACGTGCTCGCCTCCCTGTCGTCGGCGGCCGTGCAGAAGCTGATCGCGTTCCGGGTCACGCCGGGCAGGTTCAACGTCAGGCTCGACGAGTTGGGCAACTACCGGGTGCTCGTCACGCAGAACCCGTCGGGGCAGACGTTCATCGTCGCCATCCCGCTCGGCGACGTCGACCACGCCGTCAGCCAGATGCTGCTGTGGTTGCTCGCGTTCACCCTGCTCGCGATCGCTGCAGCGATCCTGCTGACCCGCTACGTTCTGGCGAGGTCGTTGCGCCCACTGCACGAAGTGGCTCAGGTGGCGGCCGAGGTGTCGAGGCGTGAACTCGACCGAGGTGAGGTCGACCTGAGCCTGCGTGTTCCCGACACGAAGTCCAGCCCCAACAACGAAGTCGGCCGGGTGGGTCTCGCGCTGAACACCATGCTCACCAATGTCGAGGCGGCGCTGGAGGCCCGCCAGGCGAGCGAGACGAAGGTACGGCAGTTCGTCGCCGACGCCAGCCATGAACTGCGCAATCCGTTGGCGGCGATTCGCGGGTACGCAGAGCTCACCCGCCGCGGTCGAGCCGACCTGCCCGAGGACACCCAGTTCGCGATGTCGCGGATCGAATCGGAGTCGGAACGGATGAGCCGACTGGTCGAGGACATGCTGCTGCTCGCCCGGCTCGACAATGGGCCGGCGCTCACGCTGGCCCCGATCGATCTCACGGAGGTCGTGGTGAACGCCGTCGCGGATGCGCAAGTTGCCGGCCCCGAGCACGACTGGGACGTCGACGTACCCGAAGATTCCCTGCTCGTGCAGGCTGATCGTTACCGCCTCCACCAGGTCGTCGCGAACCTGCTGGCCAATGCCCGTACCCACACCCCGCCCGGGTCTCACGTCACCACGACCGTGAGCGTCGACGGGGCGTACGCCGTCGTCACGGTGGTCGACGACGGGCCTGGCATTCCCGCTGAGATCCTGCCGACCGTGTTCGAACGATTCGTGCGAGCCGACGCATCCCGGGCTCGCAAGAAGGGCCAGAGCACCGGATTGGGATTGGCCATCGTCGCTGCGGTCATCAACGCCCACGGGGGAGCGGTCACCGTCACCTCCCGCCCCGGCCGGACCGCTTTCGAGGTACGGCTTCGGCGCGCTTGAGCGGTAGGTACGTACCGGAACTGCCTGCCAAGGTGCCACGATGAGCGCCATGGGAACGGTGAGTGACTACGTGGCCGGCGTCGACGAAGCCCGGCGCCCGGCGGTGTCGGCCGTGATCGACGCAGCGCGCGCCCATGTGCCCGATGTGACCGAGGGGACCAGCTACGGCATGCCTGCGCTTCTCTACCGCGGCAAGGCTTTGTTGAGCTGCATGGCGACCAAGGGCCACCTGGCGATCTACCCCTACTCAGGCAAGGTCGTCGCCGATGTAGCTCCCCGCCTGGAGGGCTACTCGCTCTCCAGCGGCACGATCCGCTTCAGCGAGACCCAGCCCCTGCCCGACGGTCTGGTGGAGGAGGTGCTCGACCTCCGGATGCGGGAGATCGACGAGCCCGGGTTCCGCAGGAGGTAAAGCGCCCGAATGTCTGGCCACGCGCCCCCAGCGTTCACAGCCGCGGCACAGAGTGACCCGACCATGAGCACAGACCCGGGGTAGAGCGTGAGACGCGTGACTACGACCACACTGCCCGAGCGGGCAACACCGACAGCTCCCGATTCGCCACCGCCGGCGCGCCCGACCCAGAAACCTCTGGACACGACCTCGGCACCGCCGCCCTGGCTGGCTCGCGGCTCCGTGGTGCTCGTTCTCGCGGCGGTGGCTGTGCTGTACCTCTGGGCGCTGGGCGACAGCGGCTGGGCGAACTCCTTCTACTCGGCAGCCGCCCAGGCGGGATCGGTGTCGTGGAAGGCCTTCTTCTACGGCTCACTCGACGCGGGCAACTCGATTACCGTCGACAAGACGCCGGGGTCGTTGTGGCTGATGGCTTTGTCCGTACGGATGTTCGGTCTCTCCAGCTGGAGCATCCTCGTTCCCCAGGCCCTGCTCGGGGTCGCCTCCGCATGGCTGTTGTACGCCACCGTCAAGCGTTCGCTCTCAGGTCCAGCGACCAGCCGGTGGGGCGTCTCCCCCGCTCGCGCCCACTGGGCCGGGATCGTGGCCGCGCTGGCGATGGCCCTGACCCCTGCCGCGACGTTGATGTTCCGCTTCAACAACCCCGATGCGTTGTTGGTGTTCTGCTACGTCGCCGCCTCGTACCTCACCCTCCGTGCCGCCGAGACCGCCTCGCGACGCTGGCTCGCCGCGGCCGGTGCTCTCGTCGGCCTGGGCTTCCTCGCCAAGATGCTCCAGGCGTTCGTGATCCTGCCGTCCCTCCTTCTGGCCTATGCCGTCGCGGCCCCGGCGACCTGGCGCAAGAAGATCGTCGACCTGCTGGTCGCGTTCGCGACGATGATCGTGACGTTCGGCTGGTGGATCGCGATCGTCGAGTTGGTCCCCGCCAGCCTGCGCCCGTACATCGGCGGCTCGCAGACCAACTCGATCCTCGATCTGACGTTCGGCTACAACGGTCTGGGCCGCCTCGACGGCAACGAGACCGGGTCGGTCGGCGGCGGCGCCGCTGCGGGCGGCGGCCGCTGGGGATCTACGGGAGCCCTGCGGATGTTCACCAGCCTGTCGGGTGAGATGGTCTCGTGGCTGATGCCGGCCGCGATCGTGCTCGCGCTGGTTGCCGTACTCCTGCTCGGGCGCCTGGCCTGGGCCAACGCGCTCAAGCCGTCCGGCACGACCGCCGCCAGCCTCGCGCTCGGATCGCTGACTCTGTTCGCGAGTTGGCTGGTCGTCAACACCCTGGTGTTCAGCTTCATGGCCGGGATCTACCACGACTACTACACGATCGCGCTGGCTCCGGCGATCGGCGGCACCCTGGCCGTCGCCGGTGCCGTCGCCTGGACCCGCCGGGAGACCTGGCTGGCGCGGGCAGGTCTGGCCGTGGCAGCGCTCCTGACCGCAGGTTGGGGCATCGCGTTGGCGTCGGTGCCCGGCGGGGTCTACCTCGTGGCGTCGTGTATCGCCGCGATCGCCCTGGCCGTCGCGGCCGTCGGATTCCTGGTCGGCCCGAAGCTGCCCGAGTTCGTCGCGTCCAGCCTGCTCGGGCTGGCCGTGGTCGCGGGCCTCGTCGGCCCCCTCGCCTACAGCCTCGACACCGCCGCCACCCCGCACACCGGATCGATCGTGACCGCAGGCCCGGCACGGACCGGAATCGCCGGCGACAGCGGCAGCTTCGGTCAGGGTGGGCCCGGAGGCGCCCCGGGGCAGGCCGGGCAGCGTGATGGTCGGACAGGTCCGGCCGGCGGCCAACCTGGCGGCGTGCAGGGTCAGACCGGCACCGGACAACCGGGCGGGGCATTCGGCCAGCGGGGTACGGCAGGCGGTCCCGGTGGCGCCGGCGGGCTGCTCAACGGAGCCCAAGTCTCGAGCCAGATGGTGACTCTCTTGTCGGCCGACCACGCCTCGTACACCTGGGTTGCTGCCACCACCGGTGCCCAGAACTCAGCCAGCTACCAACTTGCGACCGGCTACGCGGTCATGGCGATCGGTGGCTTCAACGGTTCCGACCCGTCGCCCACGCTTGCGGAGTTCCAGGCCTTGGTCGCCCAAGGCCGGATCCACTACTTCATCGGCGGTGGCGGCTTCGGCGGCCAGAACGGGGGCTCCGCATCGGCGAGCGAGATCGCGACGTGGGTGTCGCAGAACTACACGGCGACGACGGTGGGCAACACCACGGTCTACGACCTCACGCAGGGAAAGTGAGGTTGGAATGACGACCACCCTCGACCGATCACTAACCGTGCACGACACCATGCCCAGCCGCAGCCGTACGGCCACCGTCGACATCGTGATCCCGGTCTACAACGAGGCCGCAGACCTGGAAAGCTCGGTACGGCGCCTCACCTCGTACCTCACCGAGGCCATGCCGTACGACTGCCGCGTCACGATCGCCGACAACGCATCGACCGATGCCACGTGGCCGATCGCCCAGAAGCTCGCCCACGATCTGCCGCAGGTGAGAGCCGTACATCTCGACGCCAAGGGCCGCGGCCGAGCGTTGAAGCAGGTCTGGCTGGCGTCGGATGCCGACGTCGTGGCGTACATGGACGTCGACCTGTCGACCGATCTGGCCGCGCTGCAGCCCCTGCTGGCACCACTGGTCAGTGGCCACTCCGACCTCGCGATCGGGTCACGGCTCGCCCGTGGCAGCCGGGTCGTGCGCGGGCCCAAGCGCGAGTTCGTGAGCCGCTGCTACAACCTGATCCTGCGCGGCGCGCTGCAGGTGTCGTTCTCCGACGCCCAGTGCGGGTTCAAGGCGATGCGGGCGCCGGTCGCCCAACGGTTGTTGCCGCTGGTGGAGGACACGAACTGGTTCTTCGACACCGAACTGCTCGTGCTCGCCCAGCGGTGCGGGCTGCGCATCCATGAGGTGCCGGTCGACTGGACCGACGACCCGGGCACGACGGTCGACATCGTGGCGACCGCGAAGGAGGACCTCAGAGGCGTGTGGCGGCTGGCTCGGGGGCTCGGCACGGGCCGGCTGCCCGTCGCCCGGATCCGGGCCGAGCTGGCCCGGCCGGACCTGCCCGCCGCGGTCCCCGGAGTACCCCAGGGCCTGCTCGGTCAACTGCTCAGGTTCGGAGTCGTCGGGATCGCCTCGACCCTGGCCTACTTCGTCCTGTACGTGCTGTTCCGGCTCGGCATCGGCGCGCAAGCGGCGAACTTGCTCGCCCTCGTTGTCACGGCGATCGGCAACACGGCGGCCAACCGGATCTTCACGTTCGGGGTGCGAGGTCGCGACGGCTTGGTCGGTCATCACGCGACCGGGCTGCTGGCGTTCGTCGTCGCCCTCGGACTGACGAGCGGGTCGCTGTGGGTCCTGCACGCGTGGGAGCCGAATCCCGCCCGCTGGGTGGAGTTGGCCGTACTCACCGCAGCGAACGCGGTCGCCACGCTCGTGCGGTTCGTGAGCCTTCGGCTGGTGATCGGCAGGCGGACGGCGATTGGCGGTACGGTCCGGGTGTGAACGAGATCAGCCGCGCGACGCTGGCCGCCATGATCGACCACACGCTGCTGCGCACCGACGCCAGCCATGCCGACGTGCTGGCGCTGGTCGAGGAGGCGACCGACCTGGGGGTCTATTCGGTGTGCGTGTCCCCCTCCATGTTGCCGCTGCCCGACCTACCTCCCGAGCTGAAGCTGGCGACCGTGTGCGGGTTCCCTTCGGGCAAGCACACCGTACGGACCAAGGCAGCCGAGGCGGCCGAATCAGTGCGTCTCGGCGCCGACGAGGTCGACATGGTGATCGACCTGGGCCTCGTGAGATCGGGACGCCACGAGGACCTGGTCGCCGAGATCGACGCCGTCCGCCGGGAAGTGCCGCTCCTCAAGGTGATCATCGAGGCGGCGGCGTTGACCGACGAGGAGATCGTCGCCGCTTGTCGCGCCGCGATGGAGGCTCACGCCGACTTCGTCAAGACCTCGACCGGCTTCCATCCGGCCGGTGGTGCACGTGTTGATGCGGTACGGCTGATGCGTCAGACCGTGGGCCCCGACATCGGGGTCAAGGCGTCCGGCGGAATCCGTACGTACGAACAGGCTGTGGCGCTCGTCAACGCCGGTGCCAACCGTCTGGGGTTGTCAGCGTCAGCCGACGTTCTGGCCGGAGCACCCGACTGAGCGAGTGCGTGTGGAGTCGGCCTGTCCCTTCGACGCACTCGCCCAAGGCCTGGCGTGCCTCGTGGTCTCCTCGGCCCGATTCGACATCCCCACCCCCGTGCCCGCGCACGGATGGGTTGCGCAGTATGTCCAGGTGAGGTACGGACCAGGTTTCGCCGGGGAGCATTCGTGAGTCATGCGGACCACTTGCGTCCTCGTAATCGAACGTATATACTATTACTATGACAGCCATCACCCCCATGGCGGTCGTCGCCGACGACTCGACCGTTGTTGTTTCTGGTTCACCGCCTGCTTGGCCCGAGACCGCGTCACCGTCTGTGTCCGTCTCCGGGTCGCAGTCGTGTCTGGTGCGGTCGTTGGTGGGGGTGCGGCACGCGTGTGCGGTGGCGCCGCTGACCGACGACCGTGCCGATGCCGCCGGGTCGGTGGTGTGGGAGGCAGAGTTGGTCGCGATCATCGCCGAGGCGGAGAATCTGAAACACGCCCTGGCGGGGTTGCAGGCCCGGGCCACCGACGAGCTGCGCCAGGCGCGGACTGCGGCTGCTGGTCCGGGCCGGCGGGCTCAAGACCAGGCGATCCAGTCGGTCGCCGCGGAGGTCGGCCTGGCGCGGCGGGTGTCGCCGTGGTGGGGCGGCCAGTACGTCGCCGCCGCCCGGCTGCTGCCCCGGGAACTGCCCCACACCTGGGGACTGCTGCTCACCGGCCAGATCAGCGAAACCATGGCCCGGGGGTTGATCGCCGAGACCGGGTGCCTGACAGCCGAGGATCGGGCCCAGGTGGACCGCCGGCTCGGCCCGGCGTTGCCGGGGTTGACGGTCCGGCAAGCCTGCGGCCGGGCCCGGCGGATCGCCGCTGAGTTGGACAACCCGGCCGTCGCCACCCGGCACTCCAAGGCGGTGAAGTGTCGGCGGGTGACGGTCCGGCCGGCGCCGGATCAGATGGCCTACTTGACCGTGCTGGGCCCGATGGCCGACGTGATCGGCGCCTACGCCTCCCTGACGAAACACGCGACCACGATCGCGTGCACCGAACACGCCAGGTTCGACCCCGACGCGGTCGACCCCGACGCGGTCGACCCCGACACCGGCGAACCGGCCACCAAGCCCCGGACCGCCGCTCAGGTCGCCGCCGACACCGCCCTGGAACTCCTCTCCGGCCGCAACACGGGTCAGCCGACTCCGGTCGAGGTGCACCTGCTGATGACCGACCGGGCCCTGTTCGGCACCGGCGACCCGAGCCGGAGCGTGGACGAGCCTGCCTGGCTCCCCGGCCACGGCGTCGTCACCGCACCCGCCGCCCGGGCGTGGCTCGCTGATCCCGACACCC
>JBDHZQ010000001.1:0-70210 GCA_039811945.1 Propionibacteriaceae bacterium | reverse complement strand
GCTGAGGTGGGTACGGGGGCTGGCCCGGGCCGTACGGCTGCTGGGGTGGGTACGGGCCGGTTGTGCGGTTCGGGCGGCTGACGGCGAAGATGGCAGCGAAGGTGAGAACGATGGCCGTGGCAATGAGAACTGCGTATACGAGGTTCAACAGGACGGCCCTGGACAGGGCGTCGAACTGAGGGAACAGCACCGCCGCGAGGAGACCGACCCAACCCACCAGGGCGAAGATGAGGGTGGCGCCGATGGTGAGTCCAGCCACCCGGGGCACTTTGACGGCAACGACGATCCCGATCGCCAAGATCACCAGCGTGGCCAGTACGCCGATCAGAAGGCCGATCACATAGGTCATCGAGACGCTCCTTGCCTGCGAGAGTTGCCCCGCGCCGCCAACAGGATCGTGAGCAGGAGCAGCCCTGTCCACAGAGCGAAGAGCAGGGTCGAGCCTGCACTCATCACGACGATGAGGCTGAGCGGGGCGTTGAATCGGTCCAGGAGGAACTGCATCGTCATCGGGAAGAGGCGCTGGACCACGAGAACGATGACCGCGAGCCACATGCAGACGCGTGCAGCCGACCCCAGGCGCCGGTGAGCCACAGCGGCCAAGACGACGGTCAGGGCCAGCACCAGCACCAGGGCGATCAGGGAGGCGAGTTGAGAGAGAGGTTGCACGCCCGTCAGGTTATGTGGGTTTCGGGTCGTGAGACCCCTGGTGCGGTCAGGACGGGGAGCGTCGCTCGGGCACGGCACACCAGGTCGAGGTCGAGGTCCGCGACGAGCAGGTCGGGGCCGTCCGTGAGTTCGCCGACCACCCGGCCGTCAGGAGCGACGACCATCGAGTGACCGATCCCGGTTGGGCCGGTCGCTGTCCCCGTGCCAGCGGCTTCGGGGTTGGCTTGGCCGCAGCCAACGACGTACGAGGTGGAGTCGAGGGCGCGAGCGCGACAGAGGATCTGCCACTGGTCGACCTTGCCGGGACCTCCCTGCCACGAGGCGGGTACGAGGATCGCCATCGCCCCGGCCTTGGCCAGGTCGGTGAACTGCGCCGGGAAGCGGATGTCGTAGCACGTCGCCAGCCCGAACGTGAGTCCGTCGAAGTCGAACGTGACGAGGCGCGACCCGGGTTCGATCGTCTCGGACTCACGAGAGTCGAAGGCGTCGTACAGGTGGATCTTGTCGTACGACGCCTCGACTCCTTCGCCTGTGACGAGGAGAGTGTTCCGTACTCGCCCCGACGAGCCGGGCGTGAACATCCCTGCCACTACGACGATCCCCAGCCGTGAGGCGATCTCGCGAACCCCATCGGCCCAACTGCCGGAGAGCGGTTCGGCATGTCTCAGCGGACTCGTCGAGAAGCTAGCCATGGTCGCTTCGGGGAACACGACCAGCCGGGCGCCCTGGTCGGCCGCCCGACCGGCCCAGGAATGGACCAAGCCGAGGTTGTGGGTCGGGTCGGCACTTGAGGCGATCTGGGCCAGGGCGATCCGCATGCGTTCTGCCTACACGAGGAAGCGGTAGAACGGGCTTTCTGGATCGATCTTCTCCACCGTCATGGGTGAGGAGTCCATGCGCGCGAGCAGCAGGGGGAGTTCCGAGGGGTCTCCGATCTCGATGCCAACCAAGGCCGGACCGAGTTCCCGATTGGAGCGTTTGACGTACTCGAACAGCGTGATGTCGTCGTCCGGTCCGAGCACTTCGTCCAGGAATCGGCGAAGCGCTCCCGGCTCCTGAGGGAAGTTGACGAGGAAGTAGTGCTTGCGGCCTTCGTAGACGAGTGATCTCTCGACGATCTCGGAGTAGCGGGAGACATCGTTGTTCCCGCCGGACACGATCGCGACCACGACCTGCCCGCGCCTGATGCCGAGTTGGGGCAGTGCGGCCGTGGCGAGGGCGCCGGCGGGCTCGGCGATGATGCCGTCGGTCTGGTACAGGGCCAGCATTTCCGAGCAGACCGCCCCCTCGGGGACCGTGGTGATCTCGATGGCCTCGTCGCGCAAGATCTCGAACGTGAGGTCTCCGACGCGCCGCACGGCCGCGCCGTCGACGAACGTGTCGATCGTGGGCAGACTCACTGGGTGGCCTGCCGCGCGTGCGGCCTTGAGGCTGGCTGCGCCCGCGGGTTCGACGCCGACGATGCGCGTGGTCGGGTGTCGTTCGGTGAACCAGGTGACCAGACCGGAGAGCAATCCTCCGCCTCCGACGGGTACGACGAGCACGTCGGGAGCCTGGCCGAGATCGCCGACGATTTCCGATGCCACAGTGCCTTGACCCGCGACGGTGTCGAAGGCATCGAAGGCGGGTACGACGACCGCCCCGGACTGCTCTGCGGCCTGGAGGGCGGCTGCAGCTGCTTCGTCGTAGGTGTCGCCGCGCACGATCAACTGCACGTAGCGACCGCCCAGGTCGATCATGCGGTCGCGTTTCTGACGCGGGGTGGTCGACGGTACGAAGATCCGGCACGGGATGCCCAATCGACTGCACGCGAAGGCGACTCCCTGGCCGTGATTTCCTGCCGACGCGCACACCACTCCCACGCGCCGTTGGCGGTCGTCGAGTTGGCTGATGAAGTTGTAGGCGCCGCGCAGCTTGTACGACCTCACTGGCTGAAGGTCCTCACGCTTGAGCCATACGTCCGCAGACAGGCGGTAGGCCAACCGCGGGTTCCGTTGGAGAGGCGTTCGATGGATGATGCCGATCAGCCGGTCAGTCGCGACGTCGACGTCGTGGGCCGTCGGCAGCGGGTCACTCATGGGTTCGAACACTAGTACCGGCGGCAGCCCCCTCAGGCGGTCTCCGTGCGACTCCTCTGGGTCGCCGGCCCACGCACGTCTGTGAGTTCTTCGAGCTCGGGGATAGGTCGGGCCAGCAACTCCGCCTCGGGGCCGTCTTTGCGCGACCGCCCGATCATGGGGCTTACGCCCGCTGCGTCCTCGACCAGTTCCGGTGCGGCGATCTGCCGCACCGTTTCCTGTACCTGGGAGACTTCGACCAATTCCTCGCTCGACACCTTGAGATCGCGGAACCGCCGCGCGGTGACCATGACGCGCCCCTCGAGCGATGCAACGGCGCTGTTGTAAGCCCTGACGCTCGACACCAAGCCGCGCCCCACCTTGTCGAAGTGGGAACCCATGGTGGCCAGCCGGTCGTACAACTCCTGGCCCAGCAACGTCACCTCACGAGCCGACTCGGCCAATGATGCCTGGGTCCATCCGTAGGCGACGGCCCGGAGCATGGCGATCAACGTCGAAGGGGTCGCGAGAATGATGTTCTTTCGTGCCCCATAGTCGAGCAGATCCGGAGTCAGTTGCAGCGCCTCGGCGAGCAGTGCCTCGCTCGGCATGAACAACACGGTGAATTCGGGGGTGTCAGTGTCCGCTTTCCAGTACTGCTTACCGCTCAGCGCATCGACATGGCCTCTCACGTTCTTGGCGAACAGGCCGAGGGCCTTGTCGCGATCAGCAGCTTCCGACGCTTCTTGAGCGTCGAGGAACGCGCTGAGCGGGACCTTGGCGTCGACGTACACGAACTTGCCCTGCGTCAGCGTGACCTTGAGGTCGGGCCGAATGATGCGCGAGTCGGTCGTGGTCGTCGACTGTTCCACGAAGTCGCAATGCTCCACCATGCCACTGAGCTCGACCACCCGCTTCAGCTGCAGTTCTCCCCAGGCGCCGCGCACATGTGGCTTCCGCAAGGCGGTCGTCAGCGCGGAAGTCTCGCGCCGGAGTTGGTCACCGGTGAGCTGGACAGCCTGGACCTGGGCCTTCAGGTCGGCGGCGATAGCTGCGCGCTCCTTCTCGACCTCGGTGAGGCGAGCCTCGAACCGGTCGAGACTGGCGCGCATGGGGCCCATGATCTGTTCGGTCGCCTTGAGTCGTTGCTCTGCGCTGGCGTCGGCCGATTGGCCTTGCCGTTCCAATGCCTCCGTGGAGAGGACCTTGAACTGCGTCAGCAGGGATTCCCGATCGGCGGCAAGTTCGGCAGCCCGCTGCACCGCCGCGCCGCGCTCGGCGTCGGCCTTGGCCACCTGAGCCTCCACCACAGCCGTTTCCGCGCGAGCGTCGGCCGCTTCTTCACGCGCGTGGGCAGCCTCTGCCCGGGCCACCGCCGCGTCGTGACGGGCCATGGCGACATCACCGCGCGCACGCTCGATCTCGATGTCGGCCTTGGCGGCGTCGGTGCGGCCTCCGGCCGCCTCGGCTCGGGCTGTTGCCGCGTCGGCGCGAGCGCGCTCCGCCTCGGCGCGTAGTTGGGCGTCGGCGGCTGTGGCCTTGGCTCGGAGCGCGAACCAGGCGACAGCCACCCCCAGAACCGAGCCCGCGGCGAACACCAGGGCAATGAGCAAACCGTCCATGGCAGCGATCTTGCCGGGGGCGACTGACAGTTTCTGCGACCGACACGACCCGGGAACGACTCGGAAAACTGTCAGTCGGGGCGCACTAGGGTCCAGTCATGGCCGATTCCTCCGCTCACATCGCCGACCTGGCCGAGTTCGTCGCCGAGTCGCCCAGTGCCTTCCACGCGGCGGCGGCACTGTCCCAACGCCTGGAGCGGGCTGGATTCACCGAGTTCGACGAACCAACGTCATGGGAGCCCACGACATCGGCGTTCGTCGTTCGCGGGGGTACGGTCATCGCCTGGCGGGTGCCGCCCACGTGGTCCCTCGAGAAGGGGATCAGGATCGTCGGCTCGCACACGGATTCCCCGGGGCTGAAGGTCAAGCCGGAGCCCATGCTGACGAGTGCGGGCTGGCAGCAGGTGGGTGTCGAGGTGTACGGCGGGCCCCTCCTCCTGACGTGGCTAGATCGTGAGCTCGGGGTTGCCGGGCGACTGGTCGATCGCCAGGGCCGCGTTCGACTGGTCACGACCGGGCCTATCCTGCGCGTCCCCCATCTCGCACCACACCTGGATCGCAGCCTCGCGGACCATGTCCAACTCGACCGGCAGCAACACCTGCAGCCGGTCTATGCGGTGGGGCCCACCGACGACCTCCGCGCAGCTCTGTGCGCCGGCGCCGGCTTCGCGGTCGAAGATCTCGCGGGTCACGACCTGTTCTGCTATCCCACTCAGCCGAGCAGCATGTTCGGTTTCGACGGTGAACTGTTCGCCTCCTGGAGGCTGGACAACCTGTCGAGCGTGCACGCTTCGGCCGTCGCGTTCCTCGACGGCACGTCCGAGGGCGAGGCGATCCAGGTGCTCGCCGCCTTCGATCACGAAGAGGTCGGTTCTGCCACTCGATCAGGAGCTTCGGGACCCTTCCTGGCCGACGTCCTGCGCCGGATCACAGCGTCAGTGGGTGTGGGGGACGTCGACCACCTACGAGTCCTGGCCATGTCGTCCTGCCTGTCCGCAGACGCTGGCCATGCCGTACACCCAAACTATGCGAACCATCACGACCCGAGTCATCAGCCCGTGCCCAACGCCGGGCCGTTGCTCAAGATCAACGCCATGCAGCGATACGCGACCGATGCGGTCGGAGCCGCGCTGTGGTCGCGGGTCTGCGGGGCGGCGGGCGTCCCGTCCCAGACTTTTGTGAGCAACAACGTGATTCCCTGTGGGTCGACGATCGGGCCGCTCACGGCAAGTCGACTCGGCGTGCTGACGGTCGACGTCGGGATTCCGCTGCTCAGCATGCATTCGGCTCGGGAACTGTGCGGCGTTGCGGATCCGGGCTACCTGGCGGCGGCAATGTCGGCGTACTGGGCCGGCGCCTGAGAATCCACATCACGACGAGGAGAGGGGTGGTGCGATGGACGAAGCCTTCGGGATCCGTCGAAACCTCCGACGCGCCACGTCAGGTGCGGGCCGGTCTCTGTGACACGTAGATCGTGATGGTTCCGTCGACCACGACCGTTCCGTCACGCTTCTCGGCCCGCACCCGCACGTCGATGTCGCCCGGGGTGTCCCATTGGCCGGGGCTGGTTTCGGCGATGCACAGGATGTCGCTGTCGGCCTTGGCGAGGTATCTCACGGTCATGCCTCGGGGAATCCAGCGCCACGCTGGCGGGCAGGTCGCCTCGGCGACCAGACCCATAGCGGCCTCCAAGCCATTGCAGATCGCGATCGCATGCACGGTGCCGATGTGGTTTCTGACCGACCTGCGCTGGGCGACGACGACCTCGGCGTAGTTCTCCCGCATCACCAGGACGTCGGGTCGCACGGTGGCGAAGTACGGCGCCTTGATGCCGTACGCCAGAGAGAACAAGGTCCGGCCCAGCGGGTACGAGGTCAAGGTTTGGTAGAGCCGATACGTATCCACGCTCGGAGCGTACGGCTGCCGAGACCGCCGGGACCACCCGAGCCGATCAGGCGATCCCCGGCGTCCCGGGGTTCTGACGTTCGGCGGGGTCCGAGGGTCCTCGCGCAGGCGGCGGCGGTCGGTGGGTGTTGGCGAACGGTGGCACCGCGTCCGGGCGGTGCCCGGTTCGAGCCAAAAGCGAGTCATCTCGAAGCGAGGTCTACGCCGCCAGCCACGTCCGGACCGCCGTGATCCGGGCTTCGATCTCGGCGGTGGTGGCCTGGCCGACCGGAGGTCCCCCACAGTGGCGGCGCAGTTCGGCGTGCACGTGACTGTGCGGTTTTCCGGCGATCCGGGCGTACTGACCGACCAGTCCGTGGAGGCTCTTTCTCAGTTCACCCAGCCGGCGATGGAGGGCCGCGTCGGGCGGCGCCGACGCACGCGATTCGTCCCGTTGCCGCCTGAGGACCTGCCGACGCTGCCGATCAGCGAGCGCGGAGTGGACGTGGCCGTGTTCGAGCAGCCCGGGCAGACCGAGGTAGTCAGCTTCGTCCTGGCTCGTCGGTTCGGCATGGAGCCCCCATTGCTGACCTTCGAACAGAGCGTGGTCGAACGACGCTGCGGAGGCCAGGGCCTCGAAATCGCCAGTCTCGTCGGGGACCGTCCTCTCACGTCGGATCTCGTCCAACAGTGATTGCTCTTCGGCCCAGAGGTCGTCGGCGATACGGGGTCTGCCAAGCACGTGGTCCCGGCTGCGCTCCAGCGCGGATGCGTGGGCGAGCAGCTTCGGCACCGTGGGCAAGAACACGGTCGCGAGTTCGCCGCGACGCCTAGCTCTCACGAAGCGGCCGACGGCTTGGGCGAAGAAGAGGGGGGTGGAAGTGGAGGTGGCATAGACACCCACGGCGAGTCGGGGCACGTCGACACCCTCCGACACCATCCTCACCGCGACCAGCCAGCGGTCCGAGGAACGCGTGAACTGCTCGATCTTGCGGCTCGCCCGCGGAGTTTCGGAAACCACCACGGTGGGCGGCACTCCTGAGATCTCGTTCAAGATCCGTCCGTACGCCCGGGCCTGCGCCTGGTTCGTCGCGATGACGAGACCGCCTGCATCGGGCACGTGGCGCCGTACCTCGGTCAGCCGACGATCTGCGGCCGACAACACGTGAGGGATCCAGTCACCCTTCGGATCGAGCGCGGTGCGCCACGCCTGGGCGGACAGGTCCACGGTCAGTGCCTCGGACAAGTTGGCTGCGATCTCGTCACCGGCTTTGGTCCGCCATCGCATCGGTCCGCCGTACGTCATGAACAGGACCGGCCGTACGACGTGGTCGCGCAGGGCGTCTGCGTAGCCGTATGAGAAGTCCGGCCGACTGATCCGGCTGCCGTCCGATCTCGTCTCGTAGGCCACGAACGGGATCGGGTGGTCGTCGCTGCGGAAGGGCGTGCCGGTGAGAGCGAGGCGACGTACGGCAGGGTCGAAGGCCTCGGCGACGGCGTCGCCCCAGGCGCGTGAGTCGCCGGCATGGTGGATCTCGTCGAGGATGGCGAGGGTACGGCGACCGTGGCAGCGAGCAGCCAGCCCCAGCACCTGAGTGGCGACACCGGCATAGGTGAGGACCAGCCCGTCGTACTCCCTGCTTCTTGCTCGCTTCCCGCTGCTGCCCAGGCCCGGGTCGAGGTGGATGCCGGCCCGGGCGGCGGCGCCTGCCCATTGAACCTTCAGATGCTCCGTGGGACAGACGACGATGATCCGTTCCACCACCCGACGGTGGAGGAGTTCGTTGGCCACCCGGAGGGCGAACGTGGTCTTGCCCGCTCCTGGGGTCGCGACGGCCAGGTAATCCTGTCGTGACAAGGTGAGATAGTGAGTCAGGGCATCGGCTTGCCACGCGCGGAGCCGATCTGCCGTACCCCACGGGGCGCGGCCGGGGAATGCCGGTGACAGGCCGTCCAAGGTGCCCGGCGCTGCGGGCAGACTGCTCCCGGTACTCACGGGTTCGGGGGCTGGGCGAGGCATGGACCGCCGAGAGTAGCCAGTGCCTCGACAGGCCTGTCCAGGCTTCGAGTCGGCGTGTCGGGCATCTTCTCATGGGGTGAGCGAGCCCCTTGGCCCGGTGAGTGGGTTGGTGTACGGCACCGCACGCCGACGCGAGGGAAGGCCGTACCCGGATAGGCTGTCCGGTCGTGGCTTTGACTATCGGCATCGTCGGACTACCCAACGCGGGAAAGTCCACCCTGTTCAATGCGCTGACGAAGAACGACGTTCTCGCGGCCAACTACCCATTCGCGACGATCGAACCCAACACCGGCGTGGTGGGTGTCCCCGACCCGCGGCTGGAGGTGTTGACGCGGATCAGCAAGTCGGAGAAGACGATCCCGGCGACCGTGACGTTCGTCGATATTGCCGGAATTGTCAAAGGCGCGAGTCAGGGTGAGGGGATGGGGAACGCCTTCTTGGCGAACATTCGGGAAGCCGACGCGATCTGTCAGGTGACGCGAGTGTTCACCGATCCGGACGTGACCCACGTCGACGGCGGGGTCAACCCGGCGAACGACCTGGAGACCGTCGCGACAGAGCTGATCCTGGCCGACCTGCAGACGCTGGAGCGTGCCGTACCTCGCGCCGAGAAGGAAGCCCGCATCAAGAAGGAGGCACGCCCGAAGCTGGAGGCGTACCTCGAAGCCCAGCGGGTGCTCGATTCCGGCAAGGGCGTATTCCAGGCGGGACTCGACCCTGCACCCTTGCGTGACCTGTTCTTACTCACGGCCAAGCCGTACCTCTACGTGTTCAACTGCGACGCCGACGAGCTGTCCGACGAGACCCTCAAAGAGCGGATGCGAACTCTGGTGGCACCGGCGGAGGCCGTGTTCCTCGACGCGAAGTTCGAAGCAGAACTCATCGACTTGGAGCCGGACGAGGCAGTCGAGTTTCTCGCCGACGCCGGAGTGAGCGAGCCTGGACTCGACGTGCTGGCCAGGGTGGGGTACGAGACGCTCGGCCTGCAGAGTTACCTGACGACCGGGCCGAAGGAATCCCGCGCCTGGACGATCAGGAAGGGCGCCACCGCACCCGAGGCCGCCGGGGTCATCCACACCGACTTCCAGAAGGGCTTCATCAAGGCTGAGATTGTGTCGTACGACGACCTCGTCGCCTCAGGTTCGATCGTTGCCGCACGCTCCGCCGGCAAGGCTCGCATCGAGGGCAAGGAGTACGTCATGGCCGACGGCGACGTGGTCGAGTTTCGCTTCAACGTGTGAGTCGGCGCCTCGTGACCTTGGGCCGTTGACGGACTGCGCACAGGCGACGTGTTCGACGGCTAAACGGGGAGCGCGCAGGAAACGTAAGTGGCCATGTAGAGCAGCCCCAGCACGACATGCGGAGGTAGGTTCCAACGCAGGTAGGCGGTCACCTCGGGCTCCTCAAGTCGGCCCCCAGAGTTGAGCTTCTCCTCGACTCTGGCGAATCCAGACTGCCGGTGTAGCAGGAGGTAGTTGAGGGAAAGACCAGGACCGCGAGGATCCGCGGGGCCACGAGGCCGGTCGTGCCGGTCGTGCCGGTCGTCAAGAGGGAACCGAGGGCCAGCAGGATCTGCCCGGCTGGGGTATCAGCCGTACTCGAGCTTGGCCTTCGTATGGTGCGGAACGGCCCGTACCGTTCGGAGAAGAAGGCCCAGTCGCCCTGGGGCGGGTGCTGCGGTCTAGTTGATCCGATGCCTGCGATTTGACTGATTCATAGGCTGCGATCTGGACGCTGCCGCGACCTCAAGCATCGCCAGCTATGGCTAGATCTTGGATGCTTCGGCCCCTGGCCTAGCTGAGAAGCCCGCCCGATCGACCTCGATTGCCTATCGGGACGTGCTGGCCCAACTCTGGGTCCGCGAGCAGTTGGGGCACCGCCTGCTCGACGCCATCGTCATTACCACCGGCCCCACCGCGTACCGCCGACCGGACGGCGTCGCCGTCGTCCCACTCGGCTTGCTGGCGCCGTAGTCACCCTGTCAGCGGGCTCCGGGCGTTCGCAGCAGGCCACAGCCGTGATCATCGGTCATGCGATTCGTGGTGGAGTTCCGCTTCAGTTCGTGAACCACGTCATGGTCACCCGGATGCGCCACAGGTGTGACTACATGCTGCCGCAGCGAGGCAGCCGTGTGCTGATCGCAGTGGCGCGCTACAATTATGTACATGACTACGCTGCCTCTGGCTGAAGTTCGTGCGCAACTCTCGCGTCTCGTCGAGGAGGCCGAACGGACCCACCAGCGTATTGAGGTCACCAAGAACGGGCGCCGGGCCGCGGTGCTGCTGAGCGTCGATGACTATGACTCGCTGATCGAGACCCTTGAGATCTTGGGTGATCCAGAGGCCATGGCCGAGATCCGAGAGTCCGAGCGGGCTGGCGCGCGCGGCGAGGTCTACTCACTTGATGAAGTGCAGGCTGAGATGCGCGCGCTGGGTCGACTGGCTCAGTGACCTACCGAATCGAGCTGGCTCCCGCTGCCCGACGTGCGCTGACGGAGACTCTGCCCGAGGCTGTTGCTGCGGCGTGTCTGAACTTCCTCGTGGATGTACTCGCCGAACAGCCTCACCGGGTGGGCAAGCCGCTGCGCAACGAGTTGGCGGGCCGCTGGTCTGCCAGGCGGGGCGAGTTCCGCGTGATCTACGAGATCCATGAGGAGCGGGTGGTGGTCCGCGTGATCACCATTCGCCACCGGCGAGACGCCTATGTGTGACTCTGCGGCCAGGTCGGGTGTGGATCCTGCTGGATCGGGCCGGGTGCTGACCAGTCGAGCGTCGTGGAGGCACTGGGTGATCGCTTCGACGTCATCACGGATCACGTCGCGTGTGTCCGTGCGGTGGGTTATCTCTCTCGCTTCTCGCCGATCTTCGTACGGACACTTTCAGCCCGGATTCACCACACCAGGCTCCCGCTCGGGCAACTCTTCTTCGATGCTCCGGATCCGAATCGATACTCTGCATCCGTGAGGGAGCTTTCGATTGCGACCCCAAGAAACAGGCCGGGGCGTTCGGAAGAGCTCGTCACTGCTACCGGGAAGCGCTACAGGAAGCGGGGGGTATGCCAGTGGCTTGTTGCCGCCTTCCTCGGCGAGCGCAGGGCGACCACATGCCGACAGTCGTACGGCCTTTGAGAATTTCGCACACCGGCCGCGGCTCGACCTACACCGCCCACGCGTTCACCGGTCTGTGCCGCACCCTCGGCATCCGGCAGTCCATGGGTAGGGTCGGATCCTGCTTCGACAACGCCGCCGCCGAGGCGTTCTTCTCCAGCCTGGAATGGGAAGTCTTGTCGCGACGCGACTTCGACAACCCCGCCACAGCCCAGCCGGTCGTGCTGGACTGGTGCTACGGCTTCTACAACCACCAGCGCCGACACACCGCAGCCGCGATGATGTCACCGATCACCTACGAGACCACCGCCCTCAACCGAGACGCGGCATAACGAAACCCTCCGCGATTCGGGAGGAACCACAACACTCGGACCGCGGTCGAGTGGAGGTTCAACGTGTAGTGGCGCGCTGTCAGTTGAGCTGGCGCATGGAACGTAGGGTCGATTGGTCAAATCACCTAACCTGCGACCTCCGAATCACCTAATGATTGGCCGCCAAATCGCCTAATCGATGCTAGCCTGTCCACGTGTCGGAGTATGTGGAGCGTTTGCTAGAGGGGGCGCTGACTGAGCATCTGGCATGGTCTGGGGCGGTAGTGATCGATGGCCCGAAGGCCGTGGGGAAGACCGAGACTGCCAGTCGGTGTACCCGAAGTCAGGCGTATCTCGACACCGACTTGGCGCTGCGTCAACTGGCGTTGGCTGATCCCCAGCTGGTGCTTGCCGGTGAGGCGCCAAGACTCCTTGACGAGTGGCAGACGGTGCCTGCCCTGTGGAATGCGGTACGCCACGAGGTTGACCGTCGGCAGGCGAAAGGTCAGTTCGTCCTGACCGGATCCGCGTCGCCCAGCGATGACGTTACCCGCCACACGGGGACCGGCCGCTTCTCGTGGCTTCGGATGCACCCCTTGACGATGGCCGAGACAGGTCACGCGTCTGGCGAGGTGTCGCTGCGAGGGCTCCTCGACGGCGTCCCGCCAAGGAGTTCGGACGTCCTCGGTTCGTTCTCCGACGTTGTGGAGCGGCTGATCGCGGGTGGTTGGCCTGCAAGCCTGGACTTGCCGACGATGGGGGCGGCCCGGTACGCGAGGGGCTACCTCGACCAGATCGCTCGTTTGGACGTGGCGGCAGCGGGTCATGTGCAGCATGACCCGGTCAAGGTGGCTGCCTTGCTGCGGTCTCTCGCGCGGACGTCAGCGAGTGAAGTATCCATGCGAACGCTGGCTGCCGACGCCGGCGGTTCCGCAGGACCACTGCACCCGGACACGGTTGCTCGATACCTTGAAGCACTGCAGCGGATCTTCGTGTTGGAGGTGCAAGAGGCATGGGGTCCGACCCTGAGGACCCGGACCCCGTTGCGGCAGTCTCCCAAGCGCCACCTCGTTGACTCGTCGCTGGCGTGTGCCGCATTGCGGGTCAGCTCGGTCGACCGCCTGCTCAAGGATCCAGAGACTTTGGGCATCTTGTTCGAATCCTTCGCGGTTCAGCAACTCCGTGCTTATGCCGCGCTTCAGGGTGCCGAGGTGAGGCACCTGCGTGCCAAGGCCGGGTTGGAGATTGATGCCATCGTGCAGCGCGACGACGGCAGGTGGGCGGCTCTGGAGATCAAGCTCGGGTCCGGCCGGATCGATGAGGGCGCAGAGAATCTCAAGCGTTTGCTGAAGGTGGTGGATGCCGATTCGACGGGTGCGCCAGCGATCGCCGCGGTGCTCGTCCCCACCGGTCCCAGCTATGTCCGCCCCGACGGCATCTCGGTTGTCGCGCTCACCTCACTGGGGCCGTAGCGTGCAGCCGCGATGGCGTCCAGGGCCGGAATAGCACTTCCTGGCGTTCGACAGCGCGTCGTAGCGCAAGCCTGACCTTCACACACGGAACGTGTTCGAGTTCAGGTTCAGTTCGTAGGGTCCTTGGTGGCCTCGAACACCATCAAGGTCTCCGTGTCGGTTCCGGTGAACGGCGCCGCGTGGTCGCGCACTTGTATGACACGTGATCGGATCTTCGACCAGAGTCCCGGCTGCGGTCGGAACTTTAGGTAGACTGATTCGTCTACCTTGGAGTAGACTCCGGGTATGGCCGACACAACAACGATCCGGGTGAGCCGCGAGACGCACGCGAGGGTCACGCGTCTGGCTGCCCAGCGTCACGAGACGATCGACGAAACCGTGGCCCGCGCGCTTCGGGTGCTCCGGCAGGACGCGATCGGTCGGGACCTTGCGGTCCCGCTGACCGACGATGAGACGACATGGCTCGATGCTGACGCCGGGTGACGTTGTTGAACTCGACTTGGGGACGCCTGCGGGGAGTGAGGCTGGGCTGCAACGTCCAGCCGTTGTCGTGACTGCTGCCCGCGTGCTTCGGGGTGGCCCCAACGTCGTCCAGGTCGTTCCCTTGACGCGAGCGATCCGCGACAGTGGGTCCGAGGTCGTGATCGAACCCGACCAAGCCAACGGGCTCGCTGACGTGTCGTCGGCGCGGTGTCAGCACGTGAGGTCGGTGGCGGTGACACGCATCGCTGCCACGACGGGCAACGTTGGCCCGGTCATCCTCGGTGAGCTACGCGAGACGCTGGCCATCCTGCTGGACTTGTAGAGGCCCGGCACTCGGCTGTGAGTGCTACGGCTAATAGTCACACGCACCGAACGTGGTCGAGTTCAGGTTCAGTTCGTAGGGTCCTTGGTGGCCTCGAACACCATCAAGGTCTCTCTTTCGGTTTCGGTGAACCGCGTTCGCTTCCAGTCGCTCCATACGTTGCCCTTCGCAATCCGGCCTCGGGAGGTCGGAATCAATCTGCTCGAAGGTCCGGAACTGGAGTCGTTGATCGACGTCGACGACCAAGCCGTCGTCCCACTCGGCCTGCTGGCGCGGTAGTCGCCGTGTCTGTGGGCTTCCAATGTCCCTCCGGGCGTTCGCAGCAGGTCGCAGCGTGATCATCGGTCATGCGGTTCGGCTACGGAATATGGTGGAGTTCCGCTCCACTCCGCACGAGATCTGTCCATGTCAGACGCAAGTAGTACACTGCATCCATGGCGACGGTGACGAAGCGCGATCTCAACCAGCGCACGACGGAGGTCCTCGCGCAGGCGGCGGTGGCCGGCGAGGTGATCGTGACGGAGCGGGGCGAGCCGCGCTGGCGGGTGAGCTCCTACCGTGGTCAGGACGACCCTCTTGCCCGAGCCCAACGACAGGGGCGATACACGCCTCCGGCGTCGCATCCGGTGCCGTGGCCCAGCGAGGTCGGCGGTCCTCGCTACCGGTCCGAAGACGTCGATGAGCTGCTGGACCAGATGAAGGGCGAGCATTGAACCATGGGCATTGTTTATCTCGACTCCTCGGTGGCTCTTCGCACGATCATCGATGTGCCAGAACGGCTGCGACTGCAGGGTTGGATGGACCTGCCTGACACGGATTTTGTTTCATCCAGGCTGCTGCGGACCGAGGTGATCCGCGTGCTGCGACGCGATCAAAGGCCGTTGTCGGACGGGGACGCGCTTCTCAGCCGCGTCGGGATGTTCGACATCACCCGAGAGACGCACGCGGTTGCGGAGTCCATCGAGAGGCATGTCAGGACGCTCGACGCCTTGCATCTTGCGACCGCGCTGCTGATCGGAGAATCAGTCACGGTTGCGACCCATGACGTCACCATGAAAGCGGTGGCTGAACATCTCGGTCTCGGCACGGTCGATCCTGTCGCGTCGGGGTGATTCGACCCGGCGTCCGCATGGGCCCGTCCGCTGCCTCCGACATTCTTCTGTGGATTGCTGTATGTCCCGTCACGGGGGGTCGAGGAGGCCCCGAAGGAGGCTGATGGCCAGCGTCGGCTGGCCGATTCCGCCAGGGGAATGGAGTGCATTGTCAACCGCAAATCGGTCGATCGTCGTGACGACTTGAAGTGCGAGTTCGGTTGCGAGTTTGACGGGCAGGTCGTTGCGCACGAGACCGAGGGTGGCGCAGTGTTCGACGACGTCGGTGATCCATGTCGCGGTTGCCAGCCTCAGAGCGGCGAGGGTGCTTTCAGGGCCGGTTGATGTGTCGTGATGGAACATCACACCGAGTTGTCGAGTTTCGGGCGAGCGACGTGCTGCCGAGGCTAGCTCGCTGCCTGGGCGCTAGTCAGGCGACCGAGCGGAACTGAGCGCACGTACGGCAACCTCCCTCGCCATGGCCTCGGTGACCACGGTGCTTCGCCTTGGCCCGCTTGTCGGCGTTTGGCCCGCTTTTCGGCGGCAGAGTCGATGTGCTCGTGCCTGCGATTGAGTGCCGAAGCTCTGTCCCGCCTCTCCTGATCGGCTTTGAGCGCCGCCTGCGACTACGGGAGCTTGGCGTGCAGTGCCGTGGCAAAGGCTGCTGGGTCGATGCCCAGGGTGTCGGCCCAGTACACGACGACGTTGCGGTCGCGGATGAGGTAGATCCGGCCACCGGCGGCTGGCGTGAACACGCTGACCGTGACGCCGTCGCCCATGATCTGGGTGCCGCCCGCCTTCGCCACCGGCGCGCAGACGCCGGTCAAGGCTTGGGTCAGGTGGTCGATCGCCGTCGTTGCAGCGCCCGGGTCTAGGTACGCGAGGGCGTAACCCCAATCAGTCGAGCTGTCACCGGGAACCATCGCGAATGATGTACCGCGTTTGGCAGGCGTGAACGATCCGTTGAGCGCGGTGCCGCAGGCCGACGCGTTGGGGCCGGGGTCGAGGATCACGGCAGGGTCCCAGACCACGGACCCGCCGTACGGCCGCCCGGTCGCCTGCGCCGAGCCCACGGCGAGGGGGAGCAGCGAATCGATCGTGCTGGTGGGCACCACGGCCACCCGTGTGGTTGGCGTCTGCGACGCGCTCGACTGCAATGGCGGCGTCGAAGGAGTCTCGTGCGCAGTGGCCGACAGCGTCGGCGTCGCCGGGGCCGCAACCGTGGGGGATACGGCGGCGCGCGTCAGCGCAACGATGCCGCCGATGGAGAGCAGGCCGACCACGACCGCGGTCGCGGTGGTCGCCAGGTAGCGGCGACGACGACGCCGCCCACCCGCTCGACGGACCTCTGCGGCCGAAAAGTCGGGGACGATCGAGGGGTCGTTGGCCTGCTTCAGCAGGCTGTCGAGCCTCGTCTCATCGAACATGGCTCGCCTCCTCGTCGGGCTCGGCCAAGAGCTTGGCCAGCGCCGCCCGCCCACGGGCGAGTCTCGTCTTGACTGTGTTGGGGTTGGTCCGGAGTTCGGCCGCGATCGTCCCGATGTCGAGATCAGCGGTGTGGTAGAGCACCAGCGCCTGCCGCTGCTCGAAGGGGAGCGTGGCCATGGCCCGTTGGAGCGCGACCCGGTCAGGCGAGGGCTCCCTGGGTGGGGTGGGAGCGACCGACCGGTCGCCCGCGCGGCTGTCCAGGGAGCGGTGGCGCCACCGACTGACCGCCAGCCGAGTGGCGACCGTCCGTACCCACCCTTCCGGGGATGAGGCGCGGTCCAGGTCTCTCCGGTGGTCCCAAGCCCGGATGAACGCTTCCTGCACGCAGTCTTGGGCTTCTGTACGGCTACCGCACATGGCTGCTACCTGCGACACGATCGGGGCGAACGACGACGAGTAGAACGCGTCGAATGCCTGCTCGTCCATCGACCACCTCTTGCACCGACGTTGTCCTGCCGGATCAGCAGTCCTGTGTCACCACCGCGGACCCGTTGTCGGCTTTCAGCACGATAGTGACGACGCTGGCCGAGTCACTGACCGGGGCGTCGGTGAGAAAGACGATCATCGCTCCATCGGCCCGCATGACCAGTTGCTGACGCTGGTTCTGCATCACCGACACGGTCGCCACGGCGACCTTGGTGCCGTACAGCGCCTTCACCTGAGACACGAGCATGCCGACACGTGCCCCGTCGAGCGTCGAGCGCTTTGGAGTGGTGAGTTCGACCTGGGACACGCGCTTGGTCTCGTAGTCGACGTGGAAACTCACACCTTCAGCTGCCAGAGCCTTGCTCGGCCCGACCGCGTTCTCGCAGGTGTCGGCTGGAGCGGCCGCTCCGAGCGCCTCGAGCGCGGTGACCGAGGCGCCGATCTGGATCGCGCCGATGCCGGCGGTGGTCAGCCGGTCGTTCGCCGCGAGCACACTGGCCGGGGCGGTCGTCGCGGCCCCGGATGCCGTCGAAGCGGCCGACGTCGCAACGGGGGAGGTCATCGGGGCCGAGGGTGACCCGGCCGGCGAGGCGGTTGTGGTCGCGCACCCGGCCAAGACGACGAGGGCGATCAGGGACAGTGCGCGGGTGGTGGACATGGCGTTTCCCTTCGGTTCGTTCGGGTACTTCACCCTGTCTACGCCTGGCACCTCGGATCCGTTTCACCTCGGAGTCCCGATTCACAAACCGCCGAGTTCGGGCCGACCACGACCGTCTCCACTGGGCTGAACGTCCCACTCGCTCGTGACACGCTGAGTCCGGAGCTGCACGTCAACTGTGCTGTTGGAAGCCCTCACCCCAGGCCGGGTGCCACGTTCCGGGTCCCGCGTAGGGCAGGTCGCCGTACTGGTCTTGCAGTCGGGCCAACTCTGCCTCCAGGCTGAGGCGGACACTGGCGTACCCCGGATCGTCGTAGACGTTCACTAGTTCGAGCGGGTCCTCGACCAGGTCGAACATCTCCCATTCGTCGGGTGTGATCCGGTCCGACGAGCCCGGCACTCCCAACGGTGCGCCGTAGTAGCGGATCAGCTTGTGGGTTCGGGTACGGACCCCGTAGTGAGCGGGTACGTGATGGTGAGGGTCGTCGTGTTCCCAGTACCGGTAGTACATCGAATCCGGCCATCCCTCGACCTCTTCACCGCGCAAGAGGTGACGAAAGCTCCGCCCCTGGTGCATCGGAAGGGCCGCCGCCGGATCCAGGCCGCACTGGTCGAGGAACGTGGCGGCGAAGTCGACGTTGGTGATCATGGCGTCCACCCGTACGCCCGCGGGGATCTCCGCCGGCCACCGCACGAGCACCGGCATCTGCAGCGACTGCTCGAACATGAGCCGCTTGTCGAACCAGCCGTGGTCGCCCAGGAAGAAGCCTTGGTCGGAGCAGTAGACCACGATCGTGTCGCGGTCCAGGCCGGCGGCAGTCAGGTAATCCAGCACCCGGCCCACGTTGTCGTCGATCGAGGCGATGCAGCCGAGGTAGTCGCGCATGTAGCGCTGGTACTTCCAGCTGGCTCGCTCAGCCGTCTTGTCCGGACCCTCCAGTTCTGGCGGAGTCGGCTCTTTGACGTCACGTTCGGTCAAGTCGTCGGCGATGCTCATGGTCACGGTGCGTACGGCTTGGCTCAGGGTGGCGTGGTCGTCGCCGAACGTGGCCGGTTCGGGGATCGTGCCCACCGGGTACAGGTTGGCGTGGGCCGCGTCGGTCAGCCACGGCCGGTGAGGGGCCTTGTGGTGGATCATCAGCGCGAAGGGCTGCCCGTGGTCCCGCTGTTCGAGCCACGCCAGGCTCAGATCGGTGACGATGTCGGTCGCGTACCCCCGTACCTCCTCCTCGCCGTCCGGCCCGATCATCACCGGGTCGACGTAGTCGCCCTGTCCCGGGAACACGCGCCAGGCGTCGAAGTTGCGCGGCTGCGCGCCGACCGACTCGCCGAGGTGCCACTTGCCGAAGATGGCAGTGGCGTAACCAGCTTCGTGCAGGGCATCGACGTACGTGGGAACCCGGTAGTCCATCTCGGCGAAAATGCCCGGCACACCGTTCACGTGGCTGTACGTGCCGGTCAGGATCGTGGCTCGCGAGGGCGTACAGATCGAGTTGGTGCAGTACGTCGAGGTGAGCGTTGCTCCCTCGCGCGCCAGGCGATCGATCTGGGGCGTGGCATTGACCACGCTCCCGTACGCCGAGATGGCGTGGGGAGCGTGGTCGTCGGCCAAGATGAAGACGAGGTTCGGTCGCGTCATGCCCTTGTACTCCTCGGCCAGAATGTAACTCTTGGGATCGACCTTGGCGATGAGATCGGCCGGCTTCAGGATCTGGACGTAGCTCTGTTCGGTCGCGATCGCGTCGACGGGTGCCTTGAGGAACCTCCTAGATGGCCCATGTCAACGCGTCGGCGTCGGGATCTTCGGCGAGGGGTGCACGTACCATCCCGGCGGCCAGCGTGCTCCCCATCTGCGGATCGACGAGCAGGAACGCCCCAGTCTTGCGGGATTCGGTGTAATTCTCGGCCGCGATCGGGGACGCGAGCCGTACCGTCACCCGCCCGATGTCGTTCAACGTCAGACCCTCGGCGGCCACGGGCGTCATCGTGTCCAGGTCGAGCCGGCCGTGGATCTCCCGAACGATGCCCTGCACCGTCCGGGTCGTGTTCTTCACCAGCACCCGTGCCCCGGGTCGCAGTGCCGTATCCGAGAGCCAGCAGACCAGCCCGTGCAAGTCCTGGGTCGGCACCGGTGCAGCGTCGGCCGCCGCGATCAGATCCCCGCGCGTGATGTCGACCTCGTCGGCGAGTCGGAGGGTCACCGACTGCGGTGCGAACGCTTCGGTCAGCGGCCCGTCGGCGGTGTCGATGCCGACCACCGTGGTCGTCCGGCCCGAGGGTAACACCACGACCGAATCTCCGACGCTGACGACGCCCGAGGCGACCTGCCCCGCGTACCCCCGATAGTCCGAGTTCGGCCGGATCGTGAGTTGAACGGGAAAGCGAAACGGCTCCTCGGCCGGATCGTCGGCGGCCGGCAGGTCCTCCAACAGTTCCAACAGGGTCGGCCCGCCGTACCAAGGAGTGTGCGCCGACGGCTCGACGATGTTGTCGCCGACCAAGGCCGACACCGGAACGCTCTCGACGTGCGAGACCCCGAGATCGTGCGCGACCACGGCCAACTCGTCGGCCACTCGCCGGAACACGGCCTCGTCGTACCCCACCAGGTCGATCTTGTTCACGGCGAACACGAGGTACGGCACCCTCAGCAGGGCGGCAACGGCCAGGTGGCGCCGGGTCTGTTCCAGGACTCCCTTGCGTACGTCGACCAGGAGCACCAGCACGTCGGCGGTCGACGAGCCGGTCACGGTGTTGCGCGTGTACTGGACGTGTCCCGGGCAGTCGGCGAGCACGAACGTGCGTTTCGGTGTCGCGAAGTACCTGTACGCCACGTCGATCGTGATGCCCTGCTCTCGTTCGGCGCGCAGACCGTCGGTGAGCAAGGCCAGATCCACCTGGCCGAGGCCGCGTTCGGCCGAGACCCGCGCCACGCTTTCGAGCTGGTCGGCCAACACCGACTTGGAATCGTGCAGCAACCGCCCGACCAGCGTGGACTTGCCGTCGTCGACGCTGCCTGCGGTGGCCAGCCGGAGCAAAGTCCCCATCAGAAGTACCCCTCCTTCTTGCGGTCCTCCATGGCGGCCTCGGTCAGGCGGTCGTCGGCCCTGGTCGCGCCGCGTTCGGTGATCCGGGTGGCCGCGACTTCGGCGAGTACGGCAGTCACGTCGGCCGCGCTCGATTCCACGGCTCCCGTGCAGCTCATGTCGCCGACCGTCCGGTACCTCACGATCCTCGACTCGACCTGCTCGCCGTTGCGAGGACGGGACCATTCGCCCACCGCCAGCCACATGCCGTCGCGACTGAACACGTCACGGGTGTGGGCGTAGTAGAGGTCGGGCAGTTCGATCCGCTCGGCCGCGATGTAGCGCCAGACGTCGAGTTCGGTCCAGTTCGAGAGCGGGAAGATCCGCACGTGCTCTCCGGGGCGATGCCGGGGGTTGTACATCGTCCACAGCTCGGGGCGCTGGTTGCGCGGGTCCCACTGACCGAACTCGTCGCGCAGGCTGACGACACGCTCCTTGGCCCGGGCCTTCTCCTCGTCACGGCGGCCGCCGCCGAATACGGCGTCGAACCGATGGGCGGCGATGGCGTCCAGCAACGGCTGGGTCTGCAAGGGATTTCGGGTCCCGTCGGCCCGCTCGAGCAGCCGGCCGTCGTCGATGTAGTCCTGAACCTTGGCCACGACGAGCCGCAAGCCCAGCTTCGCGACCTGCTCGTCGCGATAGGCCAGCACTTCGGGGAAGTTGTGTCCCGTGTCCACGTGCAGCAACGGGAACGGCACCGGGCCGGGCCAGAACGCCTTGCGCGCGATGTGCAGCATGACGACCGAGTCCTTGCCGCCGCTGAACAGCAGCACCGGCCGTTCGAGCTCGCCGACCGCCTCGCGGAAGATGTGGATCGCCTCGGATTCCAGCTCCTCGAGCTGGGTCAACTGCCGCGTCATACGTGCAACCCGCATTCGGTCTTGCCGAGCCCGGCCCATCGGCCGGCCCGTGGGTCTTCTCCCGGAGCCACCCGCCGGGTGCAGGGTTCGCAGCCGATCGACGGGTAGCCGTCGGCGAGCAGCGGATTCACCGGCACTCGGTGCTCGGTCGCGTAGGACAACACGTCGTCGAAGGTCCACGCCGCGATCGGGTTGATCTTCACCATCTGGTGGTTCGCATCCCACTCGACGGTGCCTGTGTTGGCACGCAGCGCGTTGTCCTCCCGGCGCACGCCGGTCACCCACGCTTCGTACGTGGCCAGTTCGGCGTTGATCGGGTCGACTTTCCGCAGTTGGCAGCACAGGCCGGGATCGCGGGAGTAGAGCTTCTCCGAATACGTCGCGTCCTGCTCGGCGACCGTCTGGGCCGGCCGGACGTCGACGATCGTCACGGGCACGGTGTACCCCAGCTCGTCCCGGGTGCCGATCGTGTCGACGAAGTGGTACCCCGTCTCGAGAAACAACACGTCCACACCGGGCTGGAAACGGCTGACCAGGTGCGGAACCACGGTGTCGGAGGCCATCGAGCAGGCGACCGCCAATGCCGTACCAAAGGTGTCGGCTGCCCAGGCCAACACCTCGTCGGCTGATGCCTCGCCGAATCGCACCGACGCCTCGTCGGCAAGGGCGCGCAGTTCGTCCGCGGTGCGGGTACGGCCGGGGCCGTGGGTCGTGATCGTCATCGCAGCGCCTCCTCGCTCGTGCGGTGCGCCCAGACCGCGAACGACTCGCCGGTGATCCGGTCGTCGAGGTAGCGGCGAGTCACCCGTTCCACGTAGTCGGGAAGGTTGTCGGCGGTCACCTTTAACCCGCGTACGGTCTTGCCCAACCCCGCTTCCTCACGCTCGGTGGAGGCCAGTCCGCCGCCCAAATGCACCTGGAATCCGAACTCGGGTTCGCCGTCCGCGCCGGTCAGGATCTGGCCCTTGAGCCCGATGTCGGCGGTCTGGATCCGTGCGCAGGAATTGGGGCAGCCGTTGATGTTGAGCGTGATCGGTACGTCGAGGGTCACGTCGGACAGTCGCTGCTCGAGCGCAGAGATCGTCGCCTTGGCGGTGTCCTTGGTGTCGACGAACGCCAGCTTGCAGTACTCGATCCCCGTGCAGGCCATCGTGTGACGCCGGAACGGGCTCGGATGGGCGCTGAAGCCGAGGGCATCCATGCCGCGGATGAGCGCGTCGACGCGATCCGGCGCCACGTCGAGCACGAGCAGCTTCTGGTGGGGGGTCAGCCGGATGCGTTTCGACCCGGCCTGTTCGGCCAGGTCCGCGATCGCGGCCAATGCCGTACCCGAGGCCCGTCCCACGGTCGGGGCGAAACCGACGTACGACGAACCGTCCTTCTGCTCGTGGACGCCGAGGTGGTCGCCAGGCTGGCTGGGGACGGCGGGGGAGGGGCCGTCGGCCAGCGCCCGGCCCAGGTATTCGGTCTCCAGCACGTGGCGGAACTTGGCCGCGCCCCACTCGGCCAGGAGGAATTTGAGGCGGGCCTTCGCCCGCAGGCGGCGGTATCCGTAGTCGCGGAAGATGCGGATCACGCCGTACCAGACCTCGGCCGCTTCCTCGGGCCGCACGAAGACGCCCAACCGTTCGGCCAGGCGAGGGGAGACCGACAGGCCGCCGCCGACCCACAGGTCGTACCCGGCACCCAGCTCGGGGTGCACCACGCCGACCAGGGAGACGTCGTTGATCTCGTGCACGACGTCGAGGCTCGGATGACCGGTGACCGCCGTCTTGAATTTCCTGGGCAGATTGGCAATCTCGGGGTCGCCGATGTAGGTGTCGACGATCTCGCGGATCACGGGCGTCGGGTCGATGATTTCGTCGGCCGCGATGCCGGCGACCGGCGACCCGAGGATGACCCGAGGGGAGTCGCCGCAGGCCTCGGTGGTCTGCATGCCGGCGGCTTCGAGGCGTCGCCAGATTTCCGGCACGTCCTCGATCCGTACCCAGTGCAGCTGGATGTTCTGACGGTCGGAGATGTCGGCGGTGTCGCGCGCGAACGTCGTGGAGATGTCGGCGATGACTCTCACCTGGTCGGTGGTGAGGGCGCCGCCGTCGAGTCGGATCCGCATCATGAAGTACGCATCGCTCAGCTCGTCCGGGCCCAACGACGCGGTACGGCTACCGGAGATGTCCTGTCGGCGTTGGGTGTACAGACCCCACCAGCGGAACCGTCCGTGCACGTCGTCGGTGGGGATGGAGCCGTACCCCTGATTGGCGTAGATCTCCTCGATCCGTCGCCGTACGTTGAGCGGGTTGTCCTCGGCCTTGAATTCCTCGTTGTGGTTGAGGGGTGTACGGCCGTCCACCAGCCATTGGCCGTTGGAGCGGTCTTCGCGCGGCGGCCGTACGCGGCTGGCCGACGGTTGGTCGGTGGTCGTCACTGGTGTGTCCTCTGGGCTGGATCGGCGCAGCGCCGAGGCAAAGAACTGCCCGGCGGTGACGCCCGGCTGGATAGGGGGCGCGTCAGAGAACGCGACACAAGTGGCTCAGCACGCGCTGGAAATCCACGTGACGACGGGTCACGAGGGCGGTGGCTGAACGCATGGGGTGAACCGTACTTTCAAAGCCGCCTGAGGTCGATTCCGTCCAACGGGTGAGAGAACAACGCCAATCGATGCACGGATGTATCAGAACCTCTGCTTGGCGGCTCTAGTCAGGGAAGTCGGTCGTTTCCTAGGCTGGCGGCGCCGACGGGAGGGTCGCATGGACATCAGGGTGCTCGATCCTGCGACGGCTGTGGTCCGTGGATCGGTTGCGCCGCGACGCGCCGCATACGTCGCAAACAGACTGCTCTGGCGCCATGCCGCGCCGGCCCCGACCGACGGGGCTGAGATCGGGCCGCCTCGAGTTCTGCCCGCCGAGGCGACTGACGCCCTCGCCAAACTCGGCTGGCGTGCCAGCCCAACGCCCCCCGAAGAACGGACGGCCCAGCGCGAGTTCGACGCGGTCGCGCCGCAGCCGACCACGAGCCGGGTGACCCCGCTCGACCTGGCGCCGATCGGCGACACGCTGACCTCGCCGCCCGATGCCTGGGTCGCCTTGCAGCACATCGCCGCGGCATCCCCCGAGGTCGCCGAGTCCCTCGAGCTGGACCACATCGTGGCGCCGATCCCGTACTGGGACTCGATCCCGTACTGGGATTCGATCCCCTATTGGGATTCCATTCCCTATTGGGATTCGATCGGGGCCGGGGCGTCGGAGTTCGCGCGCCCGGGATCGGGCGGCAAGATGCCCGTCAGCGTCGTCATGGCCGATCCAGCGCTGACCGCGACGGTGCCCGCGAGGCCCCCCGTGGTCGTCATGCCCGACACCGGCATCGGTCGTCATCCCTGGTTCCCCCGAGCCGACGGTGACGCGCGGATGATCGCAGCCGTGCCCGGCTCGGTCGTCGTCACCGGCTCTCCGATCTCCGACGACGAACCAGGTGTCAGTGATCCTCTGCTCGGTTCTCTCGATCGGATCGCGGGCCACGGCACGTTCATCGCCGGGATCGTCAGGCAGAAGTGCCCGGCAGCCCGCTTGGTGGCGCATTCGGTCGTACGGTCGGACGGCTACCTGCTGGAAAGCGAACTGCTGGGACTCCTCGACCAACTGCTCACCCAGCAGCGGGCGGCGATCGCGGCCCGGGACCCGGCGGGCATCATCGACGTCCTGTCGCTCTCGCTGGGCTACTACCACGAGAAGCCCGACGACCAACTGACCGATACGACCGTCGCGCAGGTCATGCGCGACCTCGGGGAGGCAGGCGTGCTGGTCGTCGCCGGAGCCGGTAACGACGCGACGACCCGCCCCATGCTGCCCGCCGGTTTGGCAGGTCAAGTGACGGGTTTGCGGCGTACGGCATTGCCCCTGGTCAGCGTCGGCGCCCTCAACCCCAACAACGCGACCGTCTGCCTGTTCTCCAACGCCGGCACCTGGGTCACCACCTATCGCACGGGCGGAGCGGTCGTCTCCACTCTGCCTGACCAGCAGAACGCGGCAGCTCAGCCGACCCTGGAAGCGGCCGATGTCAGCCCCGACACCCGGCCCCGAGCGACGATCGACCGGGACGACTTCTCCGGCGGGTTCGGGGTCTGGTCGGGTACGTCGTTCGCCGCCCCGGTGCTCGCCGGCGAACTCGCCCAGGCGCTCATCGACATCGGGACCGACGACATCACGGCCGACGGCTTGGTCGACCGGGGCTGGCAGGCGATCGACGCCGTACTCGGGGGGGCGCTGGCGCGCCCGGTGGCATGAGTACGGCGACCGAGACGCTCGGCGCCCGAGCAGCAGCCGCCTTCTCCGACTATCGGGAGGGGGATCGGTCCCGGCTCGGTGACCTCGTCGAGATGCTCTCGCCCCTGTTGTGGCACACGGCACGGTCTCAACACGCGACCACCTCCGTCGCCGAGGACGCCATCCAGACGGCCTGGCTCCGGCTCGTCGACGCTGCCGATGCGATCACCGAGCCCCGAGCCGTGACGAGTTGGCTGGTCGTCACCGTCAAGCGCGAGACCTGGAGGCTGCTCCGCCTCAACGGTCGCGAAGCCGAACCCGACTCCGGGCTGCCCGAACCGGTCAGCACCGAAACTCCCGAAGACGACGCCGTCCTGGCCGAGAGTCAACTGGTGCTCTGGCGCCACGTTGCGACGCTGTCGGAACGCTGCCAGGCCCTGCTCCGCGTGATCGCCTTCTCCCCCACCCCCGACTACGCCGCCATCGCCGAGAGCCTGGGCATGCCCGTGGGCAGTATCGGGCCGACTCGGGGCCGTTGCCTGGCCAAGCTCAGGGCCGCGCTGGCCGCCGACCCACGTTGGGAGGACTGACCCATGTACGACGATCTGTTAGACGACGTCGACGCGACGATCCTCACCCAGCTCCAGCGCATGTACTCCCGCCTCGACCCGATGCCGACCGGGCTGGTCGACCGGGTCACGTTCGCGCTCTCCGTGCAAGCGCTCGAAGCGGAGGTCGCCGAGTTGACGAGGAACTCGCTGGCCGGTGTGCGAGGCGAGGACGAGACCGACTCGATCACGTTCACGTGCGGGTCACTTCGCCTGCTGGTGACCACGGTGCCGCAACACCGGAAGGTTCGCGTCGACGGGTGGGTCACGGCCCCGGGGGCGGAAATCGAGATCGTGGCCGAAGGTGCCACGTTGAACGCCGTTGCTGACGACGGTGGCCGGTTCGCCGTCGCGGACGTGCCACGTGGCCGTACCCATTTCGTGGTGAGGAGGAACGACCACCGGCCGGTGATCACGCCGGCCGTCGACCTGTAGCTGGAGGGAAGCATCGTCGAACCCGTCCTCGAACAAGCCAAGGCGCTCCGGCAACGGGGCCTGGCCGAGGTCTCGGCCGGTCGACCCGCTCGGGCCGCCCGGTCGTTGAAGGCTGCCCTCAGCCTGCTTCCGCCTCTCGACCAGCCCGCCACCCGCGACGTCGACGTGGTCCGGATCGCCTGCCTGTTGACGCTCGCCTACGTGGCCATGTCCGGCCAGGGCCGAGGCGCGGCAGAGGCGTACCTCGACGCCGCGACGGAACTGGCCGGGTTGGACCCGGAGTTTCGCGCCCGCTGCCGGGTGCAGTCGGGCCTCGTTCACGGCCGGAGCGGCGACCTCGCCTCGGCCTCGACCGAACTGCTCCTGACCCGGCAGGAACGTGCCTGGTTCACCCTGCTCGAACGCTGTTCTCTGCAGCTCAACCGAGGCAACGTGTTGCTGGCCCTGGGTCGAGCCGCCGAAGCGGCCGCGTCCTTCGACGAAGCCGCAGCGCTGGCCGAGAGCGGCGGATTCGACCGACAGCAGTTCATGGCTCGGCACAACGCCGGCTTCGCTCGGTATCTGACCGGTGACCTGCCCGGAGCCATCTCTGCCATCACCGCGGCCCAGGAGATGGACGTCGACGTCGAACGGGCACCGTCGTTGCTCGACTTGGGCCGGGTGCTGCACGAGGCCGGCCTCGTGGACGAGGCACTCAACACTCTGGATCGAGCGGCGGCGCAGTGCCGAGCTCGCCAGGAGCCGTTGGTCATGGCCGAGATCGACCTGGAGCGGGCCCGGGTGCTCCGGCTCGCCGACGACATCCCGGCGGCATTGGCAGCGGCCAGGTCGAGTCGGGACCGGATGCGTCGGCTGGGGGCGCACGGCTTGGCCGTACGGGCTCAGGCCACCGTGCTCGACTGCGAGTTGATGCTGTCCAGGGGCTTGGCACGCGTCTCCCGATCGGCGGTCGAACTGGCCGAGGACGCTGCCGGGCGCGGTGACGTCGACGTGCAGGCGCGCAGCCTGGTCGTGGCGGCCGAGGCCTACACGCGCATCGGCGAGCCGACCATGGCAAGGCAGGCCCTCGAGTCGTACCCGCCTTCCGAACTCGGTTTGGTGTTGCGGATGCGACATGCCCATGCCGCCGTTCTGACCGACCTGGCCGAGAACAAGGTTCGATCGGCGCGAGCCCGTCTAATGCGGGCGGCTGCGGAACTTGGCGCCAGCCAGGCCGGCAGCGCTGCTCTGGATTCGCGCGCGGCGCGGAGCGTGCTCACGATCAGGCTGGCCCGTCTCGACCTCGGAATCGCGCTGAATCAAGGCCCGATCCCGTTGCTGACCGCCCTGGAACGGTGGCGCTCGACCGGCCAGGCGCTGCCCATCGTAAGGCCACCCGACGATCCGGGGCTCGCCGACCTGACCCAGACGCTCCGGATGTTGGGGCAACGGGTCCGCGACGAGCCCGATTCGCCCGCCGTACCCGCCTGGCGCCAGGAGATGCGGCGCCTCCGGCGACGTCTGACCGTGCGTGGACTCGGCCACGCCCAGGCATCGGGCGATGCCTCGATCCTGCCCGGCGTCACCGAGTCGATCGGGGAGGTCGCCGCCGCCGATCGGGACTTCGTCTGGTTCTTCTCCCACGGTCCGACGTTGCATGGCATCGCCGTCGTGGGCGGCCGCAAGCGGGTCGTCCGGATCGGTGAGGCGGCCGCTGTCACCGAGATCGTCCGGCGGGCTCGGGCCGATCTGAGAGTCGCGGCGCACCCGGAATTGGGCGACCTACGGCCGGTGGTCGAGCGATCTCTGGCCGAGTCACTCGGTCGCCTCGACGACCTGTTGATCCGCCCGTGGAGATTCCGTTCCGGTGGCGTGGTGATCGCCGGCGGCTACGCGGTCAACCAACTGCCCTGGGGGATGCTGCCGAGTCTGCGCGGGGTTCCCGTCACCGTGGCTCGATCGCTGACCGAGTGGGCCGGGCGCCAAGGTGCGGGTCCGGCGAACGTCGCGGTGCTGACCGGACCTCAACTCGACTTCGCCGACACCGAGCGACAGGCCGTACTGTCGGTCTGGAACGGATCCGCGTCGTCGCCTGGACCGACCGCCTCGTCTGCCGATCTCGTGGCAGCGCTCCACGAGGCCGAAGTCGTCCACGTCGCCGCCCACGGTCAGCATCAGCCGAGCTCACCGTTGTTCTCGTCGCTGCGCATGTCCGACGGAGACGTGTACGCCCACGAGTTGCCCGTCACCGGCGTCAGCGCAGGGCACGTTGTCTTGTCGGCGTGCGAGGCGGGTACGGCAGAGGTGCGCCCGGGCGGGGAGTCGCTCGGTCTGGCCAGCACGCTGGTGGCCTTGGGCGTCCGCTGTGTCGTGGCGGCCGTCGCACCGATCCGAGACGACGCGGCGGCGTCGGTGATGGCCCGGTACCACTCCAGCCTCGCCGCCGGCCGGCCCAGCGACGTCGCGCTCGCCGAAGCGACCGCGACCGAAGCCGGTCCCTTCGTGGCAATGGGCTCGACCTGGCGGCTGGCGGGCTGATCGGGCGTACTGTGCCAGGCGTGGTGACGATGCCGAAAGTGCCGCAGCCGAAGAAGAAGCCGACCAAGAAGTCGAAGGTCGGTGCCAGGCCGAAGCTGCCCGCGACCGATGTGAAGCCTGACCCGCTTCTCCGGAGCCCGCGTCTGCCCGGTGGCCCGCTGCCCGCTGACGTCCTCGATGACCTCACAGCCAGTGACACCCCTGACCGGCGCGAGGCCGCACGCCGCCATCTGGAATCCGAGCGCGCGGCCCGCAACGCGGGCGCGACCGACCTCGTCGACGATCGCGACTAGGCGGGTCGAGCGTGCGAGCGGCCCTGGTGACCTACGGCACCGAGGGAGACACTCGGCCGATGCTCGCCCTGGCCAGGGGCCTGGTTGCCGCGGGACATTCGGCGGTCGTGGTCTCCGACCAGGCACTGACTGCGACGGCCACCCGGTACGGGATCGAGTTCGTCCCGCTCGACGGGGACTTGAAGCGGCGAATGTCCGAGGACGAGCTGGGGCGCTACATCCGCGGAGGCGGTGGTACGGCGGCAGGCATGGGACTGGTCGGTCGCCTGTACGAGGAACTGATGGCTCCGTGGCATCGCGTGGCTGCCGAAGCCGCAGCCGGAGCCGACCTCGTGACGTACAGCGGCCTCGCCCTCGCTCCGGGTAGGTCCGCCGCCGAACTCCACGGTGTGCCCGGCGTTGCTGCGCTGCTGCAGCCGATGCTCGGGACCCGTGAGTTCGTGCCGTCGTTGGACCTCGTCGTACCCGCTCCGTTGCGCAAACCGCTGTTCGAGGTGACGGGAAGACTGTTCTGGCAGGCGGTTCGGCCGAGCATCAACGCTGGTCGCGCCGCGATCGGACTCCCCGCTCGCCGACGCATGTGGCGGACCCGGCCCGCGATCTGTGGATGGTCGAGCTGGCTGCTGCCCAAGCCGGTCGACTGGCCCTGTGACGTCACCGTGACCGGCGATTGGCCGCTGGTCGACGAGGACGTCGAACCGCCGGCCGACCTCGTGGCGTGGCTGTCTTCGGGTGAACGGCCGGTCTACGTGGGCCTGGGGTCGATGGGGCTCGACCCGGGACTGGTACGAATCGTGGTGGCGGGCCTCGACGGCCGGCGGGCGATCTTGTCCGCCGGGTGGGGCGATCTCACCGGCGTGGACGTGCCCGACACCGTTCGGATCGTCGGACATCTCCCGCATCGCTGGCTCTTCACGCAGGTGACCGCAGCCGTGCATCACTGTGGCGCGGGTACGGCACACTCCGCCCTGCGCGCGGGGATCCCCACGATCCCGATGCCGATGACCGCCGACCAGCCGTTCTGGGCGCGACGATTGCGGCTCAAGGGCGTGGCCACGCCACCTCTCGACGCCCGGCACGTGACCGTCGCGGCCGTCGCCAAAGCGGTCGAGAGGGCCCACCGCGAGCCGATCGCGCAACGGGCTCGCGGAGCCGCGCGCCGCCTGGGCGCCGAGCGCGGCGTCGAACAGGCGGTCGTCAGCCTCGAACGATGGGCCGAGCGGGGACCGGTCCAGTTCGACTGACGACGAGAAGTGGACCCCTGCGGCTCCCGACGCTCGTCAGTGAAACGATCGAGCCACGCACGCACGGGGTGGGAGCAGAGTGGTCGAGATCCTGACGAAGGCGCTGATCCTGGTCGTCATCGTGGTGATCGGCAACCTCGTCAAGCGGGCCGGCTGGGTCAAAGCCACGGACTTTCCGATCTTCTCCAAGCTCGTGCTGCAGATCACGCTGCCCTGCGCTTTGGCGACGTCGTTCGACGGGTTCACGATCGACCTAGCGCTGCTCGGACTGGCCGTGGTGGCGATCGTCGTCAACATGACCCAGCAACTGATCGGCTACCTCCAGGCCCGGTCGGGGACCGCAGTCGAGCGAGGATTCGGGGTTCTGCACGGCGGGACGTACAACATCGGCGCGTTCGCGATTCCGTACCTCTCGGGGTTCCTGGGGCCCAGCGCCCTGGTCTATGCCTCCTTGTTCGACGTCGGCAATTCACTGTCCGCCGCGGGCCTCGGTCGCAGTACGGCCCACGCGGTCGCGACGCCGGAGAAGAAGACGACGGTCGCGTCGTACCTCTGGACGATGTTCGCGTCGCCGGTGTTCCTCACCTACTTCGTGCTCGTGGTGATCCGCCTGCTGGACTGGCACCTGCCTGCGCCGGTGCTCGCGTTCACGACGCTGGTGGGGGCAGCCAACCCGTTCCTGGCCATGCTGATGATCGGGATCGGATTGGAGATCCGGCTGCCTCGCCACAAGCTGGGTGTGGCCGTCAGGGTGCTGGTGACCCGCTACGTGCTGGCGGCGCTCTTCGCCGCGGGCGTCTGGTTCCTGCTGCCGTTCCCGACCGAGGTTCGGCTCACCACGATGATGATCCTGTTCGCGCCGGTGGCATCGATGATCCCCGGATTCACCCAAGAGATCGGAGGCGATGTGAGCATCTCGACGTTCGTGAACTCGGTGTCGATTCTGGTCGGCATCGTCGTGATGCCAACGCTCTATCTGGCGTTGTCGCGCGGCTGACCGGCGGTCACGCCAGGATCAGGTCGGTGGCGTCGAACAGGCGGTCCACGAAACCGGTGTCGGCGGCCTGCCCCGGGAATTGGGCGGACTGGCGGCGCACGTAGTACCCGCCGTTCTCCCAATCCACGGCCGATCGATCGCTCGCCAACCACACCAGCGTGTCGGCCCCGGCCTGGCTGTCGAGCATGAACCGGGACGCCAACCCGTAGAACCTGGCCACGAAGGCTGGTCCGTTGCTTCCGAAGTTCGAGGCCACGACGCCGGGATGGAAGGAGGCGGCCCGGATTCCGGCCCAGCGGCGGGACATCCCCCGGGCGAAACAGATGTCGGCGAGCTTGGAGTTCGCATAGGCGCCGAACGACGTCCATCGACGCGCCAGTGAGAGGTCGGCCAGGTCGATGCGTCCCCGCCGGGCGGCGTCGCTGGCGGTGACGACGACGACGCCGTCTCCGGCTCGTAGGTTCGGCAGCAGCAGCCGGGTGAGCAGGAACGGGGCGAGGTAGTTGACCTGGATCGTTGTCTCGTACCCGTCTTCGGTCACGGACCGCCGGGGCATCACCCCACCGGCGTTGTTCGCCAGGACGTCGATGCGAGGATGCCGACCACCCAGGGTCTGGGCCAACTGCCGTACCTGGGCCAGGGACGAGAAATCGCAGACGTGGTGTTCGACGCCCAACGAGGCGGCCACGGCCTCGGTCTTGGCAGGTGACCGACCGACCAGCACCACGCGGGTTCCGGGCCGATTCAGGGCCTCGGCGGCGGCGGCGCCGATCCCGTCGCTGGCTCCGGTGATGACGACGACTCGATCGTTCACGTCGAGGACAACCTTTCTGTCGGGCTCGTTCGAGGGTACGGCAGGCGGCAACTGACGACGCCGGTTGCCGGCGAGTCACGGGCGAATGAAAGGATGCCCCCGTGGCTGTCTACAACTTCTCCGCTGGTCCCGCTGTCATGCCTCACGAGGTGCTCGAGGAGGCGAAGGCCGAGCTCACCGATTGGCAGGGCTCCGGCATGTCCGTCATGGAGGTCTCCCACCGCGGCAAGGCATTCGTCGCCTGTGCGGCCGAGACCGAGGCGCTCGTCCGGTCGGTCATGGGCGTTCCCGACGACTACGCCGTGCTGTTCCTGCAGGGTGGCGCCACCGGTCAGTTCGCGGCGATTCCGCTCAACCTGACCGCCGCGGGTGACGCCGTCGATTTTCTGAACACCGGCCAGTGGTCGGCCAAGGCGATCTCGGAGGCCAAGAAGTTCGGGGTCGACGTTCGCGTCATCGCAGACGAGAAGGCGTCGGGCTACACGACAACTCCCGCCGCTGGTTCCTATGAGCTCACCCCTGGTGCCAAGTACCTCCACTACACGCCGAACGAGACGATCGGTGGCGTCGCGTTCCCCTACATTCCCGAGACCGGTGACGTGCCCCTGGTCGCCGACATGAGCTCGATGATCCTGTCGGGGCCGATGGACGTGTCGAAGTTCGGCGTGATCTTCGCCGGCACTCAGAAGAACTTGGGCCCGGCCGGCATGTGCCTGGTCATCGTGCGCAAGGACTTGCTCGGCAGTGCCCGCCTCGCGACGCCGACGATTGTCGACTGGGCCGGCATGGCCGCCAACGACTCGATGACGAACACGCCCCCCACGTTCGGCCTGTACCTCCTGGGCAAGATCCTGAAGTGGGTGGAGCGGCAGGGCGGCGCCGAGGGCATCGGCAAGCTCAACGCCGAGAAAGCGGCTGCTCTGTACGGCTTCATCGACGGTCACGACTTCTACTCCAACCCGGTGGCGGTGGAGAGCCGGTCGATCATGAACGTGCCGTTCCTGTTGGCCAATCCTGAGTTGGACAAGCAGTTCGTCAAGGAGGCGGACGCGGCCGGGCTCATGTTCCTGGCGGGCCACCGGTCGGTGGGCGGCATGCGCGCGAGTATCTACAACGCCATGCCACGCGAAGGGGTCGACGCCCTCATCGCGTTCATGACCGAGTTCGCCGAGAAGAACGGCTAACGGGTGTCGTATCGCATCCGTACGTACAACGCGATCAGTTCCCTCGGCCTCGAACGGTTGCCTGACGACTACGAGGTCGGAGCCGATGTCGAACACCCCGACGGCATCCTGGTGCGCTCGGCCAACCTTCACGAGGTGGAGCTTCCCGACCAAGTGAAGGCGATCGCTCGGGCAGGGGCGGGCACGAACAACATCCCGGTGCCGGCGCTGTCGGAGCGGGGCGTGGTGGTGTTCAATACCCCTGGTGCCAACGCGAATGCGGTGAAGGAGCTGGTGATTGCCGGCATGTTGCTCGCGGCGCGCCAGATCATCCCCGCGGCCAGGTTCGCGAGCGAACTCACCGGTTCCGATCCCGAGATCGACGCGGCGACCGAGAAAGGCAAGAAGGCGTTCGTCGGCTTCGAACTGCCGGGCCGCACCCTCGGCGTGATCGGCCTGGGTGCGATCGGCGTCCAGGTCGCCAACGCCGCGCGCAGCCTCGGCATGCACGTGCTCGGGTTCGACCCGCAGATCACGATCCGCCATGCCTGGCAGCTGTCCAGCGACATCGAGCGTGCAGCCACGATCGACGACGTGTTCGCAGGGTCCGACCTGATCACGATTCACGTCCCCCTGATCGAGGCCACCAAAGGCCTCGTCGATGCCGGTCGGCTCGCGCTCGTGAGGCCCGGAGCCGTACTCCTCAACTTCGCACGCAGCGGGATCGTCGATACCGAAGCGGTGCTAGCGGCCCTGGACTCGGGACAGTTGCGGGCGTACGTGTGCGACTTCCCGTCCGCAGCGTTGCTCGCCCACCCGCGGGTCATCTCGCTGCCCCACCTGGGCGCGTCCACGGGCGAGGCGGAGGACAACTGCGCGGTGATGGCCGCTGACCAGTTGAGAGCCTTCCTGGATCGCGGCGAGATCACCAATTCGGTGAACTTTCCGGAGGCGAAGCTGCGGAGGGCGCCAGGTACGGCTCGGTTGGCCATCGCGAACTCCAATGTGCCGAACATGGTCGGTCAGATCTCGACGCTGCTCGCCGAAGCCGGCCTCAACATCGCCGACCTGCTCAACAAGTCGCGCGGCGACCTGGCCTACACGCTCATCGACGTCGAAGGTGAGATCGGTCCGGACGTACTGGCCCAGGTGCGCGCGATCCCCGGGGTGCTGACCGCGCGGGTCCTCTGACCTACAGCCACTCCAGCCACTGCCCGTGGGAGCCGACACGGGCCAGTGGTTGGCCGTCGAGTGCGAGCACGAAGCACGGCCGGGAGTCGTCCTCGAACCCGCGGGGGAGGCGATGCCGTACCTCGGCGACGACGCGCATGCCCTCGTTGGTGACCCAGCGAACTCCTAAGTCCTTGAGCAGTGCGATGTGCCGTTCGCGCGCGTGACGGTCGAGGTAGGCCAGCACGGCGGAGTGGACCACGACGGTGGTCAGGCCGGCCGGGACCGCGGCCACGAGGTCGGGCAAGGTGGCCGTCACGTCCCCGGTCACGCGATGAACGGGCTGATCAGCCGCGACGGCCAGGGCAGCGTCGAGGCGTCGTTCGCGGGCCGATTCGCCGGGCCAGACCAGGGCCTGCAGCCAGCGCGCGTCGTCGGAGTCGGCTGGATCGAGGGGGTTTCGGTCACTTCCGCCGCGCCACGCGATGGCGGGTACGGCCAGGGGCAGGCCGCCACCAGAAACTCGACACTCCACGAGCACGTCGCCCGAACCGGCCGTCGTGACGTGACCGTCGACGGACCACCGATACCGGTACAGATCGTGGAACAAGCACAACCCCGCCGACATGCCGACCTCGATCAGCGCGATCGGCTGGGGCAGCGAGGCGAGCACCGGGGCGAGCACCGCACAGCGTCCGACCTCGTTGGTCTGGGTGTGACGGGTGAGGATCGTGTGCCGGATGTCGGGCCAGTGGCCGAGCACCCAGGCCAGCAGGTCGTCGCCCGCTTCCTGCGGGCCGCCGAGGTACCGCAGTGCTCCCAGGAACAGGTTCGGCTGCCGTTTCGCACCCGGAAGTGATTCGAGCAGCGCCTGGAGTTCCGCGGTGGTCGCCACTTGGTTGCAGACCCGTTCCCACGCCGGCGACGAGCCCGCGGCCTCCGCGCCCCACCAACGGTAGATGTCCTCGATGGGGGCGTCCTCGTAGAACCGTGTGCCCTTCATGGCACCACCTTGGCACGCCGTGCGGGTACCACTGCGGCCGCATCTAGCCTCGAGCTTTCTTGTACTTATAGACTACAAACATGACCGCTATGACGCGCTCGGAGCGACTCGATCGGCTCCCCTTTACACGCCGACACGGCACGCTGCTGGCCGGGTCGGGCATCGGTTGGGCCTTGGATGCCATGGATGTCGGACTCATCGGATTCGTGATGGCCGCCTTGGCGAAGCAATGGCAACTCGACACGACCACGTTGGGCTGGATCGGGTCGATCGGCTTCGTCGGCATGGCTGCCGGAGCGAGTCTCGGCGGTCTGCTGGCTGACCGCATCGGACGCCGGCAGGTCTTCGCCCTGACCCTGCTGGTGTACGGCATTGCCACCGGCGCCGCGGCCCTGTCCACCAGCGTCGCGATGCTGATGGCGCTGCGGTTCGTCGTGGGCATCGGTCTCGGCGCCGAACTACCCGTCGCCTCGACGCTCGTGAGCGAGTACGCCCCGAAGAAGATCCGAGGCCGAGTCGTCGTCGCCCTGGAGGCCTTCTGGGCCATCGGCTGGATCATGGCCGCACTGCTCGGGTACTTCCTGATCCCCACCCACCCCGACGGCTGGCGGTGGGCGCTGGCCGCCGGTCTCGTGCCAGCGATCTACGCCCTCGTCGTGCGCTTCGGGCTCCCCGAATCCGTGCGGTTCCTCGAATCGAAGGGCCGAGACGCCGAGGCCGAGAAAGCCGTACGCCTGTTCGAGGAAACAGCCGGTCTCGACCCGGCCCCGACCCGCGACCCCGATCCTGTGTCGGCGAAGACCGAGTCGATCTGGTCGGCGCGGCTGCGGGTACGGACGGCGGCGCTCTGGGCGGTCTGGTTCGGGATCAACTTCTCGTACTACGGCGCGTTCACGTGGATTCCCACCCTGCTGAGCGCTGGCGACGCGAGCCTGACCAAGTCGTTCGGTTGGACGCTGATCATCACGCTCGCTCAGTTACCCGGGTACGGCGCAGCCGCCTTCCTGATCGAGGTCTGGGGGCGTAGGGCGACCTTGGCGACGTTCCTCGCCGGTTCGGCCGTGGCCGCCGGACTGTTCGGCTGGGCCGTCTCGCAGCAGCCGCTCACCGCCGGATACGTCATCGGTGCCGGCTGTTTGCTCTCGTTCTTCAACCTGGGCGCCTGGGGTGCGCTCTACGCCGTGGGGCCTGAGGTCTACCCGACCACGATCCGAGGCACGGGTACGGGCGCTGCCGCGGCCTTCGGACGTATCGCAGCGATGATTGCCCCGCTGTCGATCCCGTACCTCGTGCCGGTCGGGGGCCGCCCGCTCGCCTTCGGTGCGTTCGCCGTGGCGTTCTTGCTCGCCACCGTCGGTTCTCTGTTCCTGCCCGAGCGGAAGAACGCCGAACTGCTGGAAGGGTAGGGGGCGGTCTCGCCTCCCATAGGGCCGTTTGGCAACAGTCTCCAAACGTTCGGTCTGCGCCGGACGGGCTGAAAGCCTAAGGTTCCGATAGGACCCGGCCACTGCCGGGTGAAGCCATTCCGTCCTTGAAAGGCGCCGCCCTGTGAACACCTCTTTGACTTGGTCTGAGCTCGACAAAAAGGCCGTCGACACCGCGCGAGTCCTCGCTGCCGACGCCGTCGAAAAGGTCGGCAACGGTCACCCTGGTACGGCGATCTCGCTCGCCCCGATCGCATACCTGCTGTACCAGAAAGTCATGCAGCACGATCCTGCCGACCCCTCCTGGATCGGTCGGGATCGGTTCGTGCTCAGCGCTGGCCATTCCTCGCTCACCCAGTACAACCAGCTCTTCCTGGCCGGCTTCGGCCTGCAGGTCGAAGACATCGCCTCTCTGCGCACATGGGGCTCGTTGACGCCCGGCCACCCGGAGGTGCACCACACCAAGGGCGTCGAGTGCACGACCGGCCCCCTGGGAGCGGGCGTCTCCAACGCGGTCGGGTTTGCCATGGCAGCCCGCAAGGAACAGCAGTTGTACGACCCCAATGCGGTGGCCGGTGAGTCGGTGTTCGACCGCTTCGTCTACGCGATCGCAGGCGACGGCTGCATGCAGGAGGGTGTGGCCTCCGAGGCGTCGTCCCTCGCCGCGACCCAGAATCTGGGCAACTTGATCCTCATCTACGACGACAACCGGATCTCGATCGAGGGCGACACCAAGATCGCCTTCTCCGAGGACGTCGAGGGTCGCTACGCCGCGTACGGCTGGCACACCCAGCACGTCGACTTCACCAACGGCTTCACCACGTACGAGGAGAAGGTCGCCGAACTTTACGACGCGATCGACCGTGCGAAGGCCGTGACCGATCGTCCCTCGTTCATCAAGGTGACGACGATCATCGGCTGGCCGCTACCGAACAAGCAGGGTGACCACTCCGTTCACGGTTCGAAGCTCGGTGCCGCCGAAGTGGCAGCCCTCAAGCAGGAGCTCGGATTCGACCCCGAGAAGTCCTTCGACGTCGACCCCGAGGTTCTGGCGTACACGCGCAAGAACGCAGCCGACCGCGCTGCGGCGGCGAAGGCGGAGTGGCAGCCCAGGTTCGACGCGTGGAAGGCCGCGAACCCTGACCAGGCGGCTCTGCTCGAGCGAGTGCAGAAGCGTGAACTGCCGGCCGACCTCGACGCAGCGTTGCCGGTCTTCCCGGCCGACAAGAAGAAGTCGACTCGCGCGGCCTCAGGCGACACGCTGAGCGCCCTCGCCAGCGCCGTACCCGAACTGTGGGGCGGTTCGGCCGACCTCGCCGGCTCGAACAACACCACGATGAAGGGCCAGCCCTCCTTCTTGCCGTCGGAGCGCTCGAGCCACGACTTCGTCGGGGGGCCCAACGGCCGTACCCTCCACTTCGGTATTCGCGAGCACGCGATGGGCGGCATTGTCAACGCGATCGCGTTGTCGGGTCTGACCCGTCCGTACGGCGGCACGTTCCTGGTGTTCTCCGACTACATGCGTCCCACGGCCCGGCTGGCCGCGATCTCCGACGCGCCGTCGACGTTCGTGTGGACCCACGACAGCATCGGTGTCGGCGAGGACGGCCCCACCCATCAGCCGATCGAGCACGTGCCGTCGCTGCGGTTGATCCCGAAGTTCGCCGTGGTTCGCCCCGGCGATGCCAACGAGACCGCCGCCGCCTGGGCTGCGATCCTGCGCAAGGACGCTCCGGTCGGACTCATCCTGTCGCGCCAGGACCTGCGGGTCTTCGATCGTTCCGAGGGCTCGGGCTTCGCCAGCACCGACGGCGTCGCGAAGGGCGGGTACGTCTTGGCCCCGGCCGAGAACGCCCAGGTGGTGCTGGTGGGTACGGGTTCCGAACTCGAGATCGCTGCCGCTGCTGCCGACCTGCTCAAGGCCGACGGGATCGCCGCCAGCGTGGTCTCGATGCCGTGCGTCGAGTGGTTCAACGAGCAGGACCAGGACTACAAGGACTCGGTCCTGCCGCGTGACTTGCCGCGCGTCTCTGTCGAGGCAGCGAGCCCGATCGGCTGGAAGGACGTGCTCGGCGCCAACTCGGCGAGCATCGGCATCGACCACTTCGGTGCGTCGGCTGCTGCGCCTCTGTTGTACCAGGAGTTCGGCATCACCGCCGAGGCCGTCGCCACTGCGGCCAAGGAACTGATCGGCTGAACCAGTTCTGCCGACGAGGCCCCGATCCGTACCCACGGGTCGGGGCCTCGTGCTGCGTACGGCAATCGAGACCCCCGCCGTTCCCATTCATACCCGCGGGGGTATCGTCGGCATCATGGCACGAGTCCTCATTCTCGGTGCCGGCACCGCCGGCACGATCGTGGCCAATCGGCTCCGCGCGGGGCTCGACTCCACATGGTCCATCACCGCCGTCGATTCCGACGACGCGCACCACTACCAGCCCGGGTACCTGTTCGTTCCCTTCGGCCACTATCGCCCCGGACGGGTCGCCAAGAGTCGCCGCGGCCAGTTGGCCGACGGCGTCCAGTTCGTCCTGGGGGAGGTGGCCAGGGTCGATCCGGCAGCCAAGGTGGTACGGCTAGGTGACGGCCGAACGCTGCCGTACGACTGGCTGATCATCGCCTCCGGCACCCGTCCTAGGCCCGACCTGACTCCGGGAATGGCCGACGGATTCTTGTGGCGCAAGAAAGTTTTCGACTTCTACACCCTCGACGGGGCGACGGTCTTGCGCGAGGCGCTCGGAAAGTTCGAAGGCGGGCGCCTGCTGGTCCACATCAGCGAGATGCCGATCAAATGCCCGGTCGCACCTTTGGAGTTCGCCTTCCTCGCCGACGACTACTTCCGCAAACGGCGCATGCGGCACAAGGTCGACATCACGTTCGTCACGCCCCTGGACGGGGCGTTCACGAAGCCGGTCGCCTCGAAGGCGCTGGGGAACCTGCTCGACGATCGCAGCGTACGGCTGGCTCCCGACTTCGCTGTCTCCGAGATCGACAACGAGCGGTCTGAACTCGTGGGGTGCGACGGCCGTCGCCTCCCGTTCGACCTGCTGGTGACCGTACCCGTCAACGCAGGCGCGACGTTCGTGAGCGATTCGGGACTCGGCGACGACCTCGGATTCGTGCCGGTCGACAAGCACACCCTGCTGAGCACGGACCACGACACGATCTTCGCGATCGGTGACGCCACCAACGTGCCCACGTCCAAGGCGGGAGCCGTCGCGCACTTCGAGGCCGAACACTTCGTCGAGAACTTCGTCGCCCACACCGAGGGCCGGCCGATGACGAGCCTGTTCGACGGGCATGCGAACTGCTTTGTCGAAACCGGACGTAGCAAGGCACTTCTGCTCGACTTCAGCTATGACGTCGAACCGCTGACCGGCGACTTCCCGCTGCCGGTCGTCGGGCCTCTGCGCCTCCTCAAGGAGTCACGGGTCAACCATCTCGGCAAGCTTGCCTTCGAGCAGATCTACTGGAACCTGCTCCTTCCCGGGCGGCCCCTGCCTGTTCCCACCACCATGTCGATGACCGGCAAACACCCGGCCCTGACCAGGAGCACGTGATGCCCACGAACACGATCGACGGCCATTCCTTCGAGATCGACGCAGAAGGATTCTTCACCCGTCGCGAAGAATGGAACGAAGACCTCGCCGAGATTCTCGCCGACCTCGTCGGCATCGACCACCTGACCGACCGGCACTGGGCGGTCTTGCGTTTCCTGCGTGAGGACGCGGCCAAGACCGGCGTGACCCCGACCCTGCGCCGTACCCAGAACGTCGGCGGCTTCGACGTCGCCGAACTGTTCGAGCTGTTCCCCGTCAAACCGGCCAAGAAGATGGCCTATCTCGCGGGCCTCCGCAAGCCCGTCGGCTGCGTCTGAGAGGAGTTCACCATGCGTCAGCCACCTGCTGGCTTCGTCCTTCCCCAGTTCGGTACGGCAGCGCCGCCGGTCAGTTCGGACACCACACCGGCCGGTGTCCCGACCGGATACGCCGGCCCTCGCAAGCTCGCCCTGATCTGCTCCAAAGGCAACCTCGACATGGCCTATCCCGGCCTGATCCTGGGCAACGCGGCGGCGGGGGAGGGGATCGAGACCCACATCTTCTTCACGTTCTGGGGCCTCGACATCGTCAACCGCAAGACCAACGGCAAGCTGAAGTTCACGATGGTCGGCAACACGGCCATGCACATGCCCGAGCTCGGTTACCTGCGGCCGGGGCTGGAACACGCGTCGATGCCGCAAGTCATGGGACGGATCCCGGGCATGACGGCGATCGCGACCGCCATGATGAGGAAGCAGATCTCCGATCTGGAGGTGCCGGCCGTACCCGAATTCGTCGACCTGCTCGCTGCCGCCGGCGTCTCGATGTGGGCCTGCAAGATGAGTTTCGACATGATGAAACTGATCGAGGCTGACCTGCACCCGGCCGTCAAGGGAGTGATCAGCGCCGCCGATTTCATCGAGATCAGTGAGGGTGCGCAGACGATCTTCATCTGATCCGAGCGCGAGGCCACGGCCAGGTCCGGGCAATCCCGGAGTGGTCCGGCGCAGGGTGGCGCCTAGGGTTGCTCTATGCGACCCGGCACATCGACCCTGCTCAGTTCCCTGTTTCCCGCCAAGGCGGTCGGCCCCCTCGTTCTGGAGATCGATCTCGATCGCGGGATCCTCAAGGCCACTCCGGAGAATCCGCTCCAGGCGTTGAGGGCGATCAACTCGCCCACTCTGGGCGTGCTGGCCGAAGCCCTCCGCAAGGCAGCCGGCGACCCTCGGGTCAAAGGACTCGTGGTGCACATCGGCACCTGCCCGGTTTCCGCCGCCACCGTCGACGAGTTGGTCGAGGTGATCACGCTGTTCGGTCGCTCGAAGCCGACGGTGGCGTACGCCGAATCCTTCGGTGAGCTCTCCAGCGGCATGTTCGCCTACCGGCTGGCGATCGCCGCCAACCAGGTGTGGCTGCAGCCGTCCGGTGCTCTGGGGTTGGGCGGCGTGCACGTCGACATGCTGCTGCTGCGCGGCGGGTTGGAGAAGCTGGGCATCGAACCCGAGTTCGCCCAGCGCAAGGAGTACAAGACCGCAGCCGAGGTCTACGGCGGCAAGGAGATCAGCCAGGCCAATCGGGAGATGAGCCAGCGGCTCGCCCAATCGCTCGCCGAATCCACGGTCAAGGCCGTGTCGCAGCGTCGTCACCTCGACGAACAGGCTGTCTGGGACGCGGTCAACTCCGGCCCGATGACGGCTCAGGCAGCGTTGGACCGAGGCTTCGTCGACAAGATCGGCTACCGCGACGAGGTGTACGGCGCGATCCGCGCCGAGTGGGGCGACGACGTCGCGCTCCAGTACGCGGCGCGCTACTCCGGTTCGCTGGCCACTCGGGCACTCGAGAAGCTGACGTCGTCACAGCGTCCGACCGTGGCTGTCGTGTCGGCGCACGGTGGCATCGTGCAGGGCAGAGGCGCTCCGGTCACCCCGATGAGCGGGCGGCAGGCCGCATCCGAGGTGGTCAGTGAGCACCTGCGGCAGGCTGCGAAGTCCGACACCGTCAAGGCGGTCGTCTTGTCGGTGGACTCCGGCGGCGGTTCCTACATTGCGTCGGACACGATCCGTCGAGCCGTCTTGCAGGTACGGCAGGCCGGCAAGCCCGTCGTCGCCACGATGGGCGACGTTGCGGCCAGCGGCGGCTACTTCGTGGCCATGGGGGCCGACGAGATCGTCGCGAATCCGTCGACCCTGACCGGCTCGATCGGTGTGCTCGCCGGCAAGATGGTGACCCAGGGATTGTTCGACAAGCTCGGCGTGACCCGCGACGACGTCAAAGCCGGTGCCAATGCCGACTTCCTGACCGGCAACCGGCCGTTCTCCGAGGAGCAGTGGCGCATCCTCGATGCGTGGCTCGACGACGTCTACGCCGACTTCACGGCCAAGGCCGCCCACGACCGCGGGATGGCAATCGAAGAGCTCGAGCCACTCGCTCGCGGACGGGTGTGGACGGGTGCCGATGCGTTCGAACGCAAGTTGGTCGACCACCTCGGTGGCCGGGATCTGGCCGTCGATCGGGCATGTGCGCTCGCCGGACTCGATCGGGAGCGGGTCTCCGTACGTCCCTTGCCGCTCTTGGGTCTGCTCGAACGGCTTCAACCGGCCGAATCGAGCGAACAGCCGGGTGGGCTGGATGCGGCGGTCACCGACCTGACCCCCGAAGGACTGCTGGCCGGGCTGGCCGCCCGCCTCGGGCTCGCGCCGTCCGGCGTCCTCAGTGTGCCGTACCGTATCCGCCTGGGTTAAGTCCGTCGAGGATGGCATTGTGCAGGAGGGAATGCCGGCGGTAGGGTCTCCCACATTGCACAAACAATAGACATCGGAGTGAGATGACACGGCCACTCGGGCGTCACGTGAGGTCGCCGCGGCCTACCTCCGACGATGTGGTGCTCCTCGACGAGGCGGGCGACGCGGTCGGGCGGGCGGGCCGAGTCGAGGTCCACACCCACGAAACCCCGCTTCACTTGGCCTTCTCGACCTACCTGTTCAACATGCGCGGGGAGGTGCTGATCACCCGCCGGGCGCTCGGCAAGAAGACCTGGCCGGGAGTGTGGACGAATTCCTGTTGTGGTCACCCCCGACCCGGGGAGGACCTCGACGCCGCCGCGAGGCGCCGGATTCGTGAGGAACTCGGGCTCCACGTCGGCCCCCTCCAGACCCTCCTGCCCGACTTTCGGTATCGCGCTACGGATGCGTCGGGGATCGTAGAGAACGAGATCTGCCCCGTCTATGCCGGCTTCGTGTTGGACGGTGACCCGCAGCCCGACCCCGACGAGGTGGTCGAATGGGCCTGGGTGCCGTGGGACAGGCTCGTGGCTGCGGTGGCCGCGACCCCGGGTGTGTACAGCCCGTGGAGCGTCCTCCAGGTCCCTCTCATCGAGGCTCGCCACGACGGCCGCGCCGAATCCGACCAGACACCTCCGGACGTTGTCGCCGCGCTGCGCGACGTGGAGGCCCTGTTGTCGGCCGAGGTGGAGGCGTTGGCGGCCGAGTGGGAGACCTACGCAGGCGGGTTCGGCCTCGACCTCCTCCCGGCCGACCTTCCCCGGTGGCTGGGCCGCCAACTGCTGGGACGCGGCAAGAGGCTGAGGGTCGTTCTCGCCTACTGGGGATTCATCGCCGCGGGCGGCCTGCACGGCTCAGTGGGGTACGAGCATCTGATCCGCGCCGCCGCCGCGCTCGAGACCCTGCACCTGTTCGCTCTCGTCCACGACGATGTGATGGACGAGTCGGAGTTCCGCCGGGGTCGCCCAGCCGCGCACGTCGAGGCCGCGGGTTGGCACCGTGCTGCTCACGCTCTCGGCGACGTCGACCTGTTCGGTCGGAACCTGGCCGTGCTGCTCGGCGACCTGGCCCACACGGTGGCCGACCGGCTCGTTGACGGCCTGTCACAGCCGATGCGGACGGTCTGGTACGAACTGTCGGTCGAACTCATCGCCGGGCAACGGGCGGATCTCACCGGGTCGGCGGCTGGTCGTCGCGACCGCGAGCACGCCGAGCACGTGGCCCGGGTGAAGTCTGGTCGATACACCGTGTCCAGACCGCTGCAGCTGGGCGCGGCTGCGGCCGGCGCGGGCGACGACGTGGCGTCCTCTCTGGCGGCGTACGGCGACCACCTCGGCCGGGCATTCGCGATGCGTGACGACTGCCTGGGCGTGTGGGGGGATCCTCGCGTGACCGGGAAACCTGCGGGCGACGATCTGGCCGAGGCCAAGTCGACCGTGCTGCTGGTCATCGCGGGCGAACGGCTTTCAGGTCTGGATGCCGACCGGCTGCGTCGGGTGGGAACCACGGCGTTCAGAGCGTCTGACGTGCAGCCGCTGGCGTACGCCATGCGGGAGGCTGGCGTCGAGGCCGAGGTGGAGAAGCTCATCGCGCTCGCGGTCGGGGAGGCCCTGCAGGCCCTCGACAGCCAGCCGCTCGTGGCGGAGGGCGTCGCCGGACTCCGCGACGCGGCCCATGCGATCGCCTGGCGGGACGCATGACTGGAGCGCACATCGTCGTCGTCGGCGCCGGTCTCTCGGGTCTTTCAGCGGCGATGCACCTGGCCGACGGGAATCGGGTGACGGTGCTGGAACGCGAGCCCATGCCCGGCGGCCGCAACGGAACGCTGGAGCAGGACGGCTTCCGTTTCGACACCGGCCCCACGGTTTTCACGATGGTGCCGTTGCTGGAGGACGCGTTCCGCGCGGTGGGCAGCCGCGTCGACGACCACGTTGCCATGAGGCTGCTGGATCCGGCGTACCAGGCGTGGTTCGCCGACGGGTCGCGACTCGCCGTACGACCGGGACACGCCCTCATGCGCGACGAGATCCTGGCCGAGTGCGGGCCGAAGGACGCGGCCGCGTTCGACCAGTTCGTGGCGTGGCTGAAGCGGCTCAACGATGTCGAGCTACCCCACTTCATCGACACCAACTTTGCGTCTCCGCTGAGCCTCCTGCGTTCGCCCCGGGCCGCGCTCGAGCTGCTGCGACTGGGAGCCTTCGGTCGCCTCGGCCCGGCCGTGGCACGCCGGTTCGACGACGAGCGGCTGCGTCGGGCGTTCAGCTTCCAGGCTATGTACGCCGGGCTGGCACCGGCCAGGGCGCTGGCCTTGTATGCGGTGATTACCTACATGGACTCCGTCGAGGGGGTCTGGTTCCCCGACGGGGGAATGCACGCGGTGCCGCGGGCCATGGTCGCGGCGGCCGAGCAAGCGGGGGTGACGTTCCACTGGTCGACGTCTGTGGAGCGGGTCGAGCGCGACAGCCGTGGGCGGGCGGTCGGCGTGCGCCTGGCCGATGGGCAGAAGGTCGTAGCAGATGCGGTCGTGGTGACGGCTGACTTGCCGGTCGCCTACGAGCGCCTGCTGCCGGACGTACCGGCCCCGCGCGTCGTCCGGAGAGGCCGCTACTCGCCCAGTGCTCTGGTCTGGCACGTGGGCGTCCGAGGTGTCCTGCCCCCGAACGTCGGTCATCACAACCTCCACTTCGGGCTGGCTTGGGACGACGCCTTCGCGGATCTGCTCGACCGAGGCCGGCCGATGGCGGATCCGTCCCGGTTCGTTGCGGTGTCGTCCGTCGATGATCCGGGCGCCGCGCCCGCGGGCTGCCATGCGCTGTATGTCTTGGAGCCCGTTCCGAACCTCCAGGTCGGCCGGCTGGACTGGGAGACGACGGCGCCGCTGCTGCGCGAGCGCATGCTGCGGGCCCTGACGAGTTGGGGGTATCCGACGGAGATCGTGACCGAGCGCCTCGTCACCCCCGCCGACTGGGAAGGACAGGGGATGGCGGCGGGGACGCCGTTCGCGCTCTCACATACGTTTCGCCAGACTGGCCCGTTTCGGCCGGGGAATGTCGATCGCCGGGTGCCAGGGCTGGTGTTCGCCGGGTCGGGCACGATTCCGGGGGTAGGAATCCCGATGGTTCTGATCTCGGGGAAGCTGGCGGCCCAGCGTGTGCGAGAGGGCCTGCGGTGACGCTGCTCGCCGCCGGCTACCGCCGCTGCGGAGAGCTCACGAGAAGGCACGGGACGACGTACTACTGGGGCGCTCGACTCTTGCCCGTCCGGCAGCGCCGGGACGTGTTTGCGGTGTACGCGCTGTGTCGACTGGCCGACGACATCGTCGACGAGCCCGGGTCCGTGGCGCCGGAGGACACGGCAGTGCCGCGTGACGGGACTCCCGAGGAGAGATTGAGCGAGTTCCGCGCGCGCTTCTTCGCCGCGCTGGCCCGCGGTGACGCTCCGCAACCGGTGATGGCGGCGATCGTGGACTCCGTGCGTCGCCGCCAGACCTCTCCCGAGTGCTTCGAGCGGTTCTTCGACGCCATGGCAGCCGACCTGACCCAGACGACGTGGAGCTCGTGGGCCGAGTTGCGGGACGGCTACATGGAGGGGTCCGCCGCCGTGATCGGCGAGATGATGCTGCCGGTATTGGAGCCGTACACGTCTGAGGCGAAGGGTCCGGCCCGTGCGCTGGGGAACGCGTTCCAGTTGACGAACTTCCTTCGCGACGTGGCCGAAGACCTCGACCGGGGGCGGGTGTACCTCCCGCAGGAGGACCTGGCCCGGCACGGGGCCGATCCTCTGGTGAGGCGGGTCACCCCGGCATGGCGCTCGATGATGGCCGAGCAGGTCGCTCGGAACCGGGACTTGTACCACCAGGGTCGGCTCGGATTGCCGATGCTGCCGCCTGCGTCGCGGCGCTGCGTGGGGACGGCGCTGGTGTTGTACAGCAGGATCCTCGACCGGATCGAGGCGGCCGACTACGACGTCTTTGGCGGCCGAGTTCGCGTGCCCGACCCGGAGAAACTCGCGGTCGCGCTCCGTGCTTTGACCCCCGGCGTCAACGTTGGCTGGTGACCGACGGGTGACGTGCGTCGCCTCCCCGCGGCGACGATCGGGAGCTCAGCAGCCCGTGCATCGGTACCGTCCAGAGATCGTGGCCGGAGACACCCCAGCGGGCGAGGATCTCGTTGGCTGCCATGAACCCGGTGGTGGCGGCCCGCTCCATCAGTGCGACGGGATAGTCGCACCGGACCCAGTCGCCTGCCAGGAAAAGACGCTCCGAGGGCGTACGGACGCCGGGGCGTCGGTTCCAACCTGACGGGCCGATCAGCGTGCAGTCGTCGCGGACCAGCACGTCTTGGTGAACGACGCCGGCATCTCGGGCCTCCGGATACGCGCGGTGCAGTTCTCCCACGAGGGAGTTCAGCACGCGCTCGACCGTTCCGGCGTCGGTCGCGACCTCCGGTTCGCAGGCGTAGGCGTGCAATTCGACCACCGCTCCGCCGTGCTCTCCCGCCCACGCAGCGGCACCCTTCTCGAAGCGGTCCAGGATGGAGATGTTGTCGAGCAAGCCGTAACCTGCCGTACCGAGGAACGCCGGGCGGTCCGCCCGGAGCGGCAGGTCGAGCCACTGTCGGACGACGACGAAGGGCGGAGCGTTGACCGTGCGGCCGACCTCGTGACGCCAGGGTTGGGGCAGAGAGGTGGAGGCCAACAACCGCCTGGCGCTGCGTGGGTCGGCGGCCATGACGAGAGCGTCGGCCCGGACGTTCTCACCCTCCAGCATCACCTCGACCCGATCGTCGTCGATGTGCACGCCGGAGACCGGAGTCGACGTCCGTACCCTCACGCCGAGACCCTCCAGATACTCGCGCAGCGGCGCCCACAGCACCGTGTCGTAGTCGTCGACCGGAACGTCGAACAGGAGGCCTTCGGCCGACCCCAGGAAGTAGGTGTGGAACATCGCGACCAGTTCCCCAGCTGCGAAGTCCCTCGGATCGGCGAAGAAGGACCGCGCGAACACCTCCAGGGCCAGGTCGCGGGCAAGAGGCGGGAACTGCAGCCGGTCGAGAAACGCGGCGGCGGACTCGCCCTCGTACGCCGAGTAGGTGTCGGGAAACCGGACCCTCAGCAGCTCCAGTGCCGCCAGGACGTTCACCCGCGCCAGGGACTTCGCGGTGAAGGCCGGGCTCCGGGCGACGAACTGCATGACCGACCAGGGGGGCGTTCTGACCAGGCCGGTGAAGGAGTCGCGCATCCCGTCGGGGCGCTGAAGCGGGTAATCATCGACCGGGATCAGGAAACCCAGGTCAGAGTCGATGCGGCGCAGCAGCGCCCGCAGGTTGTAGTACTGGCGGAAGAAGGCGTGGAAGCCACGGCTCATGGTGCGTCCATCGGGCAAGGGCCACGCGGCGACCCGGCCACCGAGGCGGTCCGAGGACTCCAGGAGCGTCACCGAGACACCTCGCTCGGCCAGGGCCGCCGTCGTGGCCACCCCGGAGATGCCACCGCCCACGACTGCCGCCGACCGCGGCTGGCTGGGGCGCGCTGAGCCGGGGCGACCGGGATGGAGTACGGCGTGTCGGTCACGCCCTGGCCGTACGGTCATAGCTGGCCCTTCCGGCCGACGAACGTGTGCAGGATTCCGCGCTGCCACCCGGACGCCGTGCGGTGGGCGACGTCGGTGAAGCCGGCCTCCCGCAGGCGGTCACAGAACTCGCTCACCGAGTCGAACCGGTAGACGCTCGCCCAGAGGTACCGGTACAGGTCATGGTTGCGGTCCACGACCACCCCGAGCGGCACAATGATGCCTCGGCACACGATGTCCCAGACCCGCCGGGCACGCGGGTCTCCGGCGACCGAGTACTCCTGGACGACCAGCCAGCCGCCCGGCTTCAGAAGGCAGAGCGACTCGGCCAAGGCCCGGTCCCTCGTCTCGGGCGGAACGTTGCGGAAGAGGTAACAGGCGAGGATTCCGTCGCGGTCGCCGTCGATGTCGCCGTCGGTGAGCTCGCCGCAGACGGCCTGCTCGAACCGGACGCCCGGCGGCCAGTTCTTTCGTTCCGCCTCGCGCAGCATCCCCGAGGAGGCGTCGATTCCGAGGATCTGTGCCCCCGACGGTGCCGCGGAGACCAAGGCACGGGTCGAGGCGCCGGATCCGCAGGCCAGGTCGAGCAGCCGAAGCCCGTGCCTGACGCCCACGCGGTCGATCAGAGTGCGAGCGGCCCGCCGCAGCTCTCGGTGGTACCCCGGGTTCAGCCCGACCATGGTGTCGTACCGCGGTGCCCCGCGGTCGAAGGCTTCCGTCGTACTCACGACTGCTCGGATGTGTGGTCGGGGAGGCGGCCTGCGAGGCGGAGCCACGCCAGGATGGTGAGGGTCACCATGGCCCAGCCGAAGCCGAAGTCCTCGACCGGGATGTCCCACGGCAGCCGGACCCCACTGTGGTGAGCTGGGTGGTAGATCACGATGGGGTCGGACAACTTCGTGAGCCAACCGTCGACGATCACCTGGAAGAAGAAGACGATCGCCATGGCGAGCCAGTACTGCGGAGTTCGGAAGATGCCGGTACGGAACAAGGCCACTTCGGCGACCACGACAGCGATGACGGCCAGGACGGTGAGCAGCGTGTACTCAGGCATCGTTGGCCTTCCGCGCGCGAGCCAGGACGTGGCCGACCGCTTCGTACGTCAGCAGGCCGCAGATCGGAATGACCAGGAAGAACACCAGTTCCTCGATCGGCATGACGCCGATGGTGACTCCTGTGGTGAAGCGTGGGTTGTACGACCAGTGGCCACGCAGGATCCCGACGACGTCCCATACGACGAACACGGCGACTGTCGGCAGAAGCGCGATCAGGAGGCGGAGGGGTCGGCGGTAGACACGCGCCCGCAGCACGAACTCCAGCGGCATCGTCACCAGGAGACATGCGGCCATGAGGAGCAGGTACTCGAACCGATCCATGGAGGGTCAGACCGAAGCGCTGCCGTGCTCGCTGTTCTGTGGAGTCCCGGTGATCAGAGTCTTGGCGAGCCCGATCACTTCGACCACGGGGTTGCCCGACTCCCAGTACTCGCCCGAGTCCACCTGCACCTCGAGGACGACGTTGTTCGGATCCTCGGCATCGCCGGCGTATGCCTCGTTGAGGCGATTCCACAGTTCCTTCTTGAGCGCCAGATCACGCGTCACGCTTCCGGTTCCGGAGAGGGACAGATAGGTTCCGCCGTTGTTCGACGCAAGGTTGACGTGTCGGCCCTCTGCCTCGCGGGTGACCCGGGTATCGCCTTGGGTGATGAAGCGAAGCACCCAGCCGTCCACCTCCTGCACGGTCATGGGGCGGCTGACGAGAGTTCCCTCCTCGTCTGCTGTCGTGAGCATGACGAACCGCTGCTTCTCGACGAGGTCGTGCAGCCGGTCGCGGTCGGTCTGAGGTGCCATGATGGTCCTTCCGAGTTCGGGTTGACTCCACACTAAACATTCCACAAAGCCTAGACAACACCCTCGCCGGATGGGAACCGCACGGTGAAGCCGCGCAGGGTGTAGCCCGCAACGAGATCGTCCCAGCCCACGGTGGGCTCAGCCGTAACGACGGGGTCGAGCGCGAGAAGCCGGACGAGAAGCGCATCCGCCTCCAGCAGGGCGAGGGGCTGTCCGGGGCACTTGTGCGCACCGTCGCCGAAGGCGAGCCCCGCCCCGTCGATCCCGGCCTCCAGGACTCGCCCCGGGCGCAGACCAAGGGGGTCCTCACCCACGGCCACCGGGTCGGCGTTGGTGTCCCGAACGCAGATGTCGACCAGATCACCCGGCTCGAGCGCGAGGGTCTCCTCCCCGTCGTGGACGCCGAACGGTTCGGTGACCCGACGGTAGAGATGTCCGACCACTGGCTCGAGCCGAATCACCTCTCGGAGGATCGCAAGCCTGCCCGGTTGCTCCGCCGTCAGGTAGGTCGTGCGCAACCGCGCGTCGTCCAGCAGATGCCAGGCGGCCATGCAGATGTACTCGCGCGTGGTCACCATTCCGGCCGTGCCGAACGTCACACACTCGATCGCGATGTCGGCGTTGGTGTACTCCTCGGTGATGAGGTGACTGATGACGTCGTCCCGCGGTCGTTGTCGGTGATCTCGGATCGCAGGGCGGACATCGCGCAGGTAGAAGCGGGCGACGGGCAGCAGACCACGCACCGCCGCCATGGCCCATTGCCCACGGGTCCGGCCCAGGTCAGGCTTGGTGATGTCGAACGGCGGCTGGTTGAAGAACGTGACGAGACGTCGGGCCATGGCGGCCACCGGCGAGGCTGTGAGGCCGATCACCTCCGCGCTCACCGAGACCGAATACAGCAGCGCCAGTTCCGCCAGATCACACCCTCCGGCCCGACCGGCATGACAGAGCAGCCGTTCCGCGACTTCCTGCATCACACCGGTGTGCCGGTCGGCGACGACCGTCGGCGCGAAGAACCGGGCCACCTTGCGCCGCTGTTCGTCATGGAGTGGACCGTCGGAGAAGAGAATGGGGTGGTGACGCAGGACACCCTGAGGGACGTACTCGGCGGTGAAACCAGCCTGCCGCGTGCGGCGGCGCTCACGCAGCACCTGCTGGGCGGCAGCCAAGGATCGGATCCGGACGACGTGACCGACCCGGTCCAAGCGGGGTCCACCCGGCTCGTCGGGGCGTTCAGCTTTCCGCTGGCCCATGTACCCTCCTCGGCCGGCCGCGCCCCCACGTTACCTCTGCCGCGCTCGTCGCTCCGGGTCTCCTGGCGACCCGGGTTCCCCAGTTGTCCCGACCGTCGGAGTCATCCATGACCGACCTGCTGTGGTTGAGGCGAGACCTGCGCAGGGCCGATCTTCCTGCCCTCGGCGCCGCGACCGAGAACGGTGACGTCGCAGTCCTCTTCGTCGTCGACCCGCAGTTCTGGGACCCGGCGGGGCCAGGGCCGCGTCGCTGGCTGGCGGCGAACCTCATCAGCCTCCGTGACACGTACGGCGGTCGGCTGACGCTGCGGCGGGGCGACCCGCGAACCGTCGTGCCGCAAGTCGCACGTGAGTTGGGGGCGACCCGGGTGCACGTCTCCGAGGAGACGGAACCCGCCGGAGCGCGGCGCGATCGCGACGTGTCGAGTGCGTTGGCCGACTTCGGCGTGCAACTGGTCCGGACCGGCAGTCCGTACGCCGTAACGCCAGGCAGGGTCGTGACGCGCGAAGGCCAGCCATTCCACGTCTTCACCCCCTTCTCACGTGCCTGGCGGGCGCACGGGTGGCGGGCTCCAGCCGCCGATCCGAAACGGCTCTCCCTCGCGCCCGACCGGAGTGACGAGGAGGTCTGGGACCTGGTCAGGGCCGAGGCCACGTCGCCAGGGCCCGACCTCCCCGAGCCTGGAGAAGCCGGCTTCTTCCGGCGGTGGTCGGAGTTCCTCGACGACGGTCTCGAGGCGTACGCCTCCGGGCGCGACCTTCCGGCTGCCGAGTCGACATCGAGGTTGTCGCCGTACCTCAAACTCGGGGTGGTGCACCCCCGTACTCTTCTGGCCGACCTGGTCGTGCGTACTGGCAGCGGGTGCGAGCGGTTCGTGACCGAGTTGGCGTGGCGAGAGTTCTACGCCGACGTTGTCGGTCACCGGCCCGACAGTCTGTGGGAAGACCTCCGACCGAACCTCGTCTGCCTCGAGTACGACGACTCGGAGTCGCAGGCCGTCACCGCCTGGAAGGAGGGCCGTACCGGCTTCCCGTTCGTCGACGCCGGCATGCGGCAATTGCTCGGGAGCGGCTGGATGCACAACCGGCTCCGAATGATCACCGCCAGCTTCCTCACCAAGCACCTGCACGTGCGTTGGCAGGTCGGTGCTCGCCACTTCCTGCGTCACCTCATCGACGCAGACTTGGCGTCGAACAACCACGGATGGCAGTGGGTGGCCGGCACCGGCACCGATGCCGCGCCGTACTTCAGGATCTTCAACCCTGTCCTGCAGAGCGAACGCTTCGACCCGAACGGCGACTACATCCGGCGTTGGATTCCCGAGTTGCGGCAGGTCACCGCCCCCGCAGTCCATCGGCCCGGCGCGACTGGCGTGGACGAATACCCTGAGCCGATCATCGACCTGGCCGAGGAGCGCGACGAGGCGTTGCGACGGTACTCGGCCGCCCGTTCCGGTTCCTCGCCGCGCTGATCGTCCAAGCGACGACGTCAGCGTGAGGAGGCACCACCCCGATTCCCGGGCCCGCCGGACCCGCCACTAAGGTGTGGCGGAGGCCCGGACAGGAGGACGGATGCGGATCGGGATCCCGGTTGAATCGTTGCCAGGTGAGACTCGAGTCGCCGCCACACCCAAGACTGTGGCCCAGTTGGTGCAGTTGGGGTACGACGTCGAGGTCGAGTCCGGAGCCGGCCTGATGGCGAGCTATCCCGACCACGCGTACGCCGACGCCGGCGCCCGCATCGTCGACTACAAGGACGTCTGGGACAACGAGGTCGTCTGCAAGGTCGACCCACCGACCTCGGCGGAGATCGACCAGCTCACCGACGGCGCGACGTTGATTTCCTTGATTTCGCCTGCACTCCAGCCAGACCTGCTGAAGTCGCTCGCCGCCCGCGATCTGACCGTGCTGGCGATGGACGCGGTGCCGCGCATCTCGCGCGCTCAGGCACTCGACGTCCTCTCGTCGATGGCGAACATCGCCGGCTACCGGGCCGTGGTCGAGGCGGCGCACGAGTTCGGCTCGTTCTTCACCGGTCAGGTCACGGCGGCGGGCAAGGTTCCGCCGGCGAAGGTCCTGGTGGTCGGCGCTGGGGTCGCCGGATTGGCTGCCATCGGTACGGCTCGCTCGCTCGGCGCGATCGTACGGGCTACGGACGCCCGCCCCGAGGTGGCCGAACAGGTCTCCTCGATGGGGGCAGAGTTCCTCGCCGTCGAGGTCGAGCAGCAAGAGGTGTCGACCGACGGGTATGCGAAACAGACCTCGGAGGCGTACAACGAGGCTGCGGCGAAGCTGTACGCGCAGCAGTGCACCGACGTCGACATCATCATCACCACCGCTTTGATCCCCGGAAAGCCTGCGCCACGGCTGATCACTAAGGAGATGGTCGCGACGATGAAGCCTGGGTCGGTCATCGTCGACATGGCGGCGGCCAACGGGGGCAACGTGGAGGGCAGCGTGGCCGACCAGCTCACGATCACCCCCAACGGTGTCAAGATCATCGGCTACACCGACCTGGCGGGCCGACTGCCGACCCAGTCGTCGCAGCTCTACGGCACCAACATCGTCAACCTCATGAAGCTGCTCACCCCGACCAAGGACGGGCAGCTCGTGCTCGACATGGACGACGTGATCGTCCGGGGCATGACGGTCGCGCGTGGGCGGGAGGTGACGTGGCCACCGCCGCCGGTTCAGGTGTCGTCGCAGGTGGTGGCGAAACCCGAGCCGGTGACGTCGACCGAGCTGGAGAAGCCGGCGCCGAGCCCGTTCCGTTCTCTGGCCCTGCTGGGGATCTCCGCGGTTGCTCTGCTCGCCCTGTTGTGGGCGTCGCCGGAGTCGTTCCTCGGCCACTTCATGGTGTTCATGTTGAGCGTCGTGATCGGCTACTACGTGATTGGCAACGTGCACCACGCTTTGCACACCCCGCTCATGAGCGTGACCAACGCCATCTCGGGGATCATCATCGTCGGGGCGCTCCTGCAGGTCGGCCATGCGAGCTCAGGCCTGATCGTGACGGTGCTCGCGCTGGTCGGCATCCTCCTCGCCAGCATCAACATATTCGGCGGATTCACCGTCACTCAACGCATGCTCGGCATGTTCAGGAGGGGCTGACATGCCGATGGTTCCTGCGTCCCTCATGCAGGGGGCCTACATTCTCGCCGGCATCGCGTTCATCCTCGCGCTGGCCGGCTTGTCGAAACACGAGACCGCGAAGAACGGCAACAGGTACGGCATCGTCGGCATGGGGTTCGCGCTCGTCATTACGGTCCTGGCGGCCGTGGCCGGCGTGCATTGGACGCAGGCGACCGATGCTCCAGGGTCGGGTTGGCTCGGCCTCGCCCTGATCGCGGCGGCGATGGCCGTCGGAGCAGTGATCGGGGTGACGCTGGCACGCCGCGTCGAGATGACCGGCATGCCCGAACTGATCGCGATGCTGCACAGCTTCGTGGGTCTGGCCGCGGTACTGGTCGGCTACAACTCCTACTTGACCGGCGATCACACCGACAAGATCCACCTCGGCGAGGTGTTCGTCGGCGCATTCATCGGCGCGGTCACGTTCACCGGGTCGGTCATCGCCTACCTCAAGCTGAGCGCGAAGATGAGCTCGGCCCCGCTCGCGTTGCCGCGCCACAACCTGATCAACCTGGCTGCGGTGGTCGTGGTGGTCGCCCTGACCGCATGGTTCGTGGTGGCTCCGTCGATCTGGCTGCTCGTCGTCATGACCGTGATCGCCCTGCTGCTCGGGCTGCACCTCGTCGCCGCGATCGGCGGCGGGGATATGCCGGTCGTCGTGTCAATGCTCAATTCCTACTCTGGCTGGGCCGCCGCGGCTGCCGGCTTCATGCTGTCGAACGACCTGCTCATCATCACCGGGGCGCTCGTGGGCTCCTCGGGTGCCTACCTGTCGTACATCATGTGCAAGGCCATGAACCGGTCCTTCATCTCGGTGATCGCAGGCGGATTCGGATCCGACGGCACCGTGACCGGCGAGGTCCGCGACTACGGAGAGCACCGGGAGATCACGGCGCCGGCCGTGGCGGAGTTGCTCAAGCACGCGTCGTCGGTCGTGATCACGCCCGGGTACGGCATGGCCGTGGCCCAAGCGCAGTACCCGGTCGCCGAACTGACGTCGAAGCTTCGGGCCCAGGGCGTCAACGTGCGCTTCGGTATCCATCCGGTCGCTGGGCGCCTGCCCGGACACATGAACGTGCTGCTGGCCGAGGCGAAGGTGCCGTACGACATCGTGCTCGAGATGGACGAGATCAACCCCGACTTCGACGACACCGACGTCGTGTTGGTGATCGGCGCCAACGACACGGTCAACCCGGCCGCGCTCGACGACCCGCACAGCCCCATCGCCGGGATGCCGGTGCTCGAGGTGTGGCATGCGCGCGACGTCATCGTGTTCAAGCGGTCGATGAACACCGGCTACGCAGGCGTTCAAAATCCCTTGTTCTACAAGGAAAACACGCAAATGCTGTTCGGCGACGCCAAACAACGCGTCGAGGACATCCTGCGCGCGCTCTAGAGAACCGAGGAACTCTGGCGGATCTCACCCGTAGATCTGCTTGTAGATCTGCTGGGCTTCGGCAGCATTCTGGGCTTCGACGGCCAGGTAGGCCTTGATCGTCTCGTCGAGTTTGTGCGACAAGCCTTCCGTGGCGTCCGCTCCCTTGCCGAACGCGTCAGCCGAGATGCGGTGCACGAGGTTGTTCAGCGCGTCCGACTGGTTGGCCGAGAACGTGGGGATCCGTACGAACATGACAGGCAGATCGGGCAGTCCGGCGCTGAGGTACTGCAGGGGACGAATGTTCTGGCTGACGTCGAGCCAGAACGCCGAGTGATCCTTGAAGTATTGGGTGTTGTAGGTCAGCGTCGTGCGACTTGGCTTGTCAGGCGGGGGAGTGCCGAGCTTCATCGGAGCCGGCCCGGGCCAGCCGTTGTCACCGGTCTGCTCGCCCATCTCGGTGATCTGACGGTCGAGCGAGGCGATGTCGAGCAGCGCTTCGATCGAGCTGTTGAGCATCGTGCCCAGGGCTTCGGCCGTCTTGCGTTCGTTGTCCTTCAGCCCCTGCACGATCGTGACTCCGGTGTTGATCACACCCATGACCGCGTCGAAGCTCATCTTGTCCGGCACGGTCAGCCCGGTGATGATGTCGGTGTAGTACTTCTCCTGGTCGGCCGTGAGGCTCGCCATGCTGGCCAGGCTTCCCTGCAGGTGGCTGAGGAACTTCGCGCAGTTGTTCAGGTATGCGGTGATCACGGCCGAGGTGGTGTCGGCCGCCGAGTTCTGTGACGACGCGGATGCCTCGTAGACGCCGCTCGCGGTGGGGCTTTGCCACCCGTCGAGACCACCCGCAGTCGGGATATATGCCGTACTCGAAGGAATCCGCTGGGCCACGTCCTTGGAGAACGTGTCGGCGAACTCGAGCCACCGGCCCATCAGGTCTCCGAGCTTCTCCGGGGTCGCGGCGATGTCTTCGGTGCGCAGCTTGAACTGGGCGTCGTTGGTCGCGGCTGTGCCGAAGAGCGAGGCTGCAGCTTGGCGGGCCTCCTCGGCGCGCGGATGGGGGATCTCCTTGACGTCCACGACCTCGAAGAGACAGTTGTAGAGGAACACCATCTCGGCCCAGTTGGGCTCCGTTTCTCGGATCTCGGTGGCCATTCCCGACGTGACTTGCCAAGCCGTGACGCGACCGATCGTCGAGTTGAGCCGTTCGAACGCCGGGGCGGCCCCTTCGGCCAGCGTGGCGAAGGTCTGTTTCATGTCCGCGCACGCTTGTTTGACCTGCGCGATGGTTTCTTGAATTCCCATTCGGAGTTCCTCGGGGTTAGCTGCGCAGGTACGACAGGAAGTTGCGCCGGTGCTGGTCGATCTGGGCGAGTTCGGGATCGGCGTGGGCCGGCGGCCACAGGGGATGCTGGGTCAGGGCCTCACAGATCCGGTCGCCCAATTCGCTCACCGAGACGCGATCGGCCCAGTCGGGATCGACCGCGACCGATTCGAACCGGCCCTCGGCGTAGCTGACGCCGACTCGTCGGCGGGCATCGAAGACGGTGCGAGGTACGGCAGGGGTGTCGACGGCCTCGACCCCGGCCGCGGCCCGCTGACGCCGCCGGGCGAGCAAGTGCTGGTATTGCGCGAGCTCCTCCCAGAACGCCCTCGCCGACGACTCGGACAGCTCGCCGACCACTCCCGGCGCTGGGGTGTCCTCGTACGACACCGAGTGCTGGGGCGGTAGAGCGGAGGTCAACAGCTGGGTCAACGCCTCACCCAGTGCTCGCGGATCGTAAACGGTGCGCCACCGATTGCCGATCGAGATTCCGTCGACCAGCCCACCGTCGAGCCGGACCGTGATCACCCCCGCGGGGTCGGTGTAGGCGTCGGTCATATCGTTCTCCTCACTGCCGCAGGTCCACGCTTGCCTGGGCGGTGCCTCGACTCACGGTGAGCCGGGGCGTCCCCCAATTCGCCAGGGTCACGGTGACTCCTCGTTGCTCGACCAGGCCTGCCTCTGTCATGGCGCTCTGCAAGGCCCCCGCCACCGTCGCCGGAGTCAGGCGATCCAGGTCCAACACCTGCTGCTGGGACGGTCGGCTCGGCTGACAGGTCGACGCCGACACCCAGGGGTCGGCCCGGTTGCGATGCCAGGTGATCGAACACGCGTGGTTCGGGCTGGTGGCCGGTTCCTCGGCGAGCACCACCTCGACCGTGTCCGGGAGAGCGGTGATCTGGAGGATCGGCGTACCCAGAACCGCCAGTTCCGACCAGAGAGAGGCGAGGGTTTCCGGGGTCCAGTCGCCGGCCAGGGCCACCAGGCCGGTGTCGTTGAGGCGGGCGGGGCCACGCTGCGTGCCGCACGTGCTGCTGGTCGTGAACGCGGCCGCCGACACGGCCCTGACCTCGACGCTGTACGTGCTCGCCGAGCACCCCGTGACGAAATCGCGGGTGAGCGAGGCAAAGGACGCGACCGGGAACGTGTCGACGGCCAGAGCGACCACCGCGGCGTCGGTCACGTCGCCCTGGGCCGGGGTGGGCCAGAGCGTGTACGGCTGAATCCGGCCGTCGAGGCTGTAGCTGACCGAGGTACGGCTCTGGTCCACGACGACGGCCACCACGGGTGCGTGCTTGTCAGCGATCGATGCGCCGAGTTGCCCTTCCAGGAGGTCGAGTTGGCGGGTGGACCCGGCGGGCGAACAGCCTGCGGCCAGTGCCGTAGACAGGCCGACCAGGAGCAGTCGCCTGAGGGGGGCCCGCGTCATGGGGGAGACGCTACGTCGGTGGCAGGTCAGCCGCCAGCCGCGGGCCCGCGTTCTCGCGGGCTGAGAGCAGCCACAATCTGACTCCCGCTGCCTGCCTGATGACGTCTTCGGCGGCTCCCTGCGCGCCGTGGCGAAGGCGCGCGTCGGTCGCCGAGGCCAGCGAGAAGTTCAGCGCGGCAAAGCAGGCCAGGAAGCCGGCGATCCGGAGGTGCTCGGTCGACAAGATGTAGGCGTGGGCGCGCGTCGTGAACCGAAGCAGCACGTGGGGGTCGACTCGAGTCCAGCCCTTGACGGTGTCCTCGTCCACGGCCAGGTAGCCGAGCACGACGAAGAAGCAGAAGACGCCCAACGCGATCACGGTACCCACCACCATTCGGCTGATCACCCCGACCGCCCGGGCATTGAGCCGCTGGCGACGCTCGAGGGGTACGACGACCGGTTCGGTCAGCTCGACCGGACGATCCTCGAGTGGTGTCCCGACCAGCGCGGATCTCAGGTCGTCGGCGGTGTCGAAGCGGGTCAGCGGATCGAGGTCGAGTTGGCTGCGGCTGCCGAGGAACAGGGCCGCGAGCACCAGCAGCAGCGCGCACACGGTGGAGTACGGCACCGGCGGCAGTCGGCCGATGGAGACCCAGACCCCGGGGTTGAGGAAGAAGAAGAACACGACACCGAGCAGCACCGGCAACGTGGTCGCCAGGGCTGTGGCGGCGTTGCCGAGCGTTCGCCAGAGGTGCCTGAACAGGTAGATCGACAGCGAGTCGATCCCGTTCGCCACGATCACCCAGACCACAGCGAGCACGACGGCCTGCAGCACCCCGACTACGGCTATCGACGACAACCGAAGCTCCAGCGTCGAGATCTCGAAACCCTCGAGCACGATCGGCTGCTGGGGGACCAGCCCCATCGCCACGATCGGCGCGACGACGAAGGCGACGACCTCGAGCGGTCCGATTCGGCTGATGGGGGCGAGCGGTGGTTTCCTGCGCAGCAGGTTTCCGCCGACCCAGACCAGCGCCAGTACGGCCAGACAGATCGGCAGGACCCCCACGAGGGTCGCCTCTGTCGCGGCTGGGATCACGAGCAGCATCGCCAGCACGAACTCCACGACCAGGGCGGGCGCGGCCCTGGTGCTCGTCCCGCCGCCGATCCCGGTGTCTCTGAGGAACAGTCCCAGACCTCGCCGCTCGAACCAGCGCACCAGGTCCTGCTCGGGGATGGAAAGCGACAAGGTCACGGCTGCATGCTAGGACGCCTCACCTGCACAGTGCGGCCTGAAGGGGATGACCGGCGCCAGTCGTGGCCGCAGAGTCGGGCCGGCCGTCGGGCGGGGTTAGTCGTGATCTCGGCGACAGAACCAGGCCCACGAAGCGAGCAGCGCGGTCGCGACGAGCAGGGCCAGGATCGCTGCGCCCTGCTGCCAGGTGACGTACGCCTGGTGGAACGGGTGCTGGGTGACCCACGTCCCTCCGAGCAGGAATGCCATCAGCGAGACCGCCGGGCCGAAGCGCCAGTCGTACTCCCACCCTGCGCTGAACAAGACGTTCCGGGTCACGAACAGGGCGACGTACACGGCGATGGCGAGGGGTGCCGCTGCCGTACGTCCGAACGCGGCGGACACGGCGTACCCACCCAGGGCCGCGAGCACGCAGGCGACGAGGCCGCGGGCTGCGTACGGCAGCGCTGTCAGGATGCTCGGCACGTGGACGCCCGAGGCCACGAACGTGGCAAAGGCCACGACCATCGTGAGTGCCAGCACCGCACCGGCCACGATCACCGAACAGACCGCGACGGCCGTCGCCTTGGACCAGAACACCTTCGTGCGATCGGGGGCGAAGGTGAGCCACTGGGAGAGCGCGCCGCTGGAACTGTCAGCGCCGATGAACGTGGCTGCCGTCGCATAGAGCAGCAGCATCATCAGTACGGTCATGGCGATGACGGGGGCGCCGAGCATCTCCGCCGTGTCGGCCTGGGAGCCCACGCTCATGACGAACCTCGGACTGATCAGGAACCACACCGCCAGGGTCAGCGCCCCAAGACTGGCCAGCGCCGCTCGGGGAAGCCTCCGCATCGCGTAGCGCCGGATCTCGATGGTGACCAGCGCTCCGTACGACGCGGTCGGCGCGTGGGTGGGTGGTCGCCACGTGGTGGTCGTGGTCATCGGTCGGCTCCTGTCAACGAAAGGTAGGCCTGTTCCAGGTCGGGTCTGTGCGGGCCGATCGAGTCAGGCCACAGGTCGTGGGTGGCGAGTGCTCGCCCCACCGATGGGGCGCTTGCCTCCGGGCCGGTCGCGACGAGGGAGCGGGGGCCCGAGCGTCGGACGGCGAAACCGGCGGCGACGAGTGCGGCCGTCGCGTGGTCGACCTGCGCGATGTCGACGGAGATGCCCGGATCACCGACGAGGAGATCGCAGAGCGCACCGGAACGTACGGCACGGCCGTGGGAGATCACGGTGACCCGGTGGGCCAGATGCTCGACCTCGCTCAGCAGGTGGCTCGACAGGAGCACGGTGTGTCCCTCGTCGCCGAGCCGACGGATGGTCTGCCGTACCTCGTGAATCCCTTCGGGATCGAGACCGTTGGTGGGCTCGTCGAAGACGAACAGGCGAGGGTTCTTGAGCAGCGTCGTGGCGATCGCGAGGCGTTGTCGCATCCCGAGCGAGTAGTCGCTCACCCGGTCGTTGCCACGGTCGAGCAGGCCGACCCGGTCGAGGGACTCGTCGACACGCGCTCGCGGCGCTCCAGCGGCGTCGGCGAGCAGGCCGAGCGTCTGCCGGGCGGTGAATCCGCCGAAGAACCGCGGCGATTCGACGATCGCGCCGACCTGACTCATGACCGAGCTGAGTCCGGCGGGCACGGACGCGCCCATCAGCGCCACGCTGCCGCCGTCAGCCCTGGTCAGACCGAGCAGGATCCGGATGGTGGTCGTCTTGCCCGAGCCGTTGGGACCCAGAAACGCATGGACGCCCCCGTACGGCACGACCAGGTCGAGCCCGTCGAGCGCGCGGTGGTACGAACCGCGGGAGCCGTACACCTTAAGCAGGCCGCGGACGTCGACCACAAGTTCCGAGCGAGCCACGATGGCAAGTCTGCCCCTCCGTCGACGGCGGCGCGTCAGACCTGGGTCCAAGCTCGGGCCCCTCCTCACACGGCAGGTGTGGTCAGGTAACGGCTGAACAACGATTTCCCGTCATAGCGCGGGGGCCGTGGCTGAAATCGCTTGACAGCAATAGGTTGGGCGCCATCGCTCGGGGAACACCCCGACCTGCCCGTGCAATGCCGTACGGGCACCTTGCCCAACCAAGGAGGCTCATCTATGCGGGCAAAGACTCGCCCCCTGGCCGCCGCCTCACTCGTCGCGTTCGCCCTCGTGGCCAGCGCGTGCGGGAGTAGCGGTACTACTACGTCCGGCGCCACGGGTGGCGCGACCGCAGCCGGTAAAGATGGCGGCGCCATCATCATCCGTGGGTGCACGCCGCAGAACCCCCTGATCGGTTCGATGACCGGTGAGGTGTGTGGCGGCAACGTCATCGACTGGACGACGTCGAAGCTGGTCCACTACAACTCGAAGACTGCCGCTCCTGAGAACGACCTGGCCGACTCCATCAAGACCGACGACTCCATCACCTTCACGGTGACCCTGAAGAAGGGCCACAAGTTCTCCGACGGCAGCGAGATCAAGGCCAAGAACTTCGTGGACGCGTGGAACGTGGGGGCGTACGGCCCCAACGGCCACGAGGGCAGCTACTTCTTCGAGCCGATCGAGGGTTATGACGCCTTGCAGTGTGGCTCTGGCGCGGATGGCAAGACCGACTGCACAGGTCACGCCCCCGCCGCGAAGACCATGACCGGTCTCAAGGTGGTCGACGACTACACCTTCACGGTCAAGACGACCGAGCCGACGTCGAACCTGCCCGTTCGGCTGGGTTACTCCGCGTTCGCTCCTGGTTCGGACAAGTACCTCGCCGACCCGGCCAACGCCGACTACGGCAAGATGCCATTGTCGAGCGGCCCGTACAAGGTGACGTCGAACACGGCGACGGAGATCGTGCTCGAAAAGAACACCGAATACACGGGCGCCAACAAGGGGCACGTCGACAAGGTCACGTACCGCATCTACAACGACCCGGCAGCGGCCTTCACCGATGTCGTCGCCAACAACATCGACTTCACCGACGTGATCCCGCCTGACCAGTTGGTCGGTGACGCGTGGAAGGCCCAGTTGGGCGCCGACCGGACGGTCGTTCGCGAAGCCGGCGTGATCGAGGTCATGACCTTCTCGCCGGCCGATGAGCAACTCAACAAGAACCCTGCGCTCCGCAAGGCGATCTCGGAGTCGATCGATCGTGCGACGATCACGAAGCAGATCTACAACGGCACCCGTACCCCCGCGACCGGCTGGGTCTCCCCGGTCGTCGACGGCTACAAGGCGGGCCAGTGCGGCGATCCGTGCACGTACGACAAGGCGAAGGCCAAGACGGCATACGACGCGGCCGGCGGTTACAAGGGCACCTTCACCCTGACGGTCAACCAGGACGGCGGTCACAAGCCGTGGGCTGACGCAGTCTGCAACAACCTCAAGAACGACCTCGGCATGGATTGCGTCGCGCAGACCACGCCGGACTTCCGCACGTTGTTGAACCGCGCCAAGGCCGGCGAGCTCAAGGGCGCCTTCCGGAACGGCTGGCAGATGGACTACCCGTCCATCGAGAACTTCCTGACCCCGATCTACGCCAAGGGTGCAGGCTCGAACTACTCCAAGTACGACAGCCCCGCGTTCGAGGCGAAGTTGAAGGAAGCGGCCGCGGCCAAGGATCTGGCTCAGGCCAACAAGCTGTACCAGGATGCCGAGGCGATTCTCGCCAACGACTTCCCGACGGCTCCTCTGTGGTACCGCACTCAGCCTGCTGCGTGGTCCAACAAGGTGACGAACGTCCAGGTCAACGCGTTCGGCGTCTTGGACATGTCGAGCATCAGCGTCAAGTAGTTTGAGCACGCGCGGCGGCACCCGGTTCGTCCGGGTGCCGCCGTAGCGGTGTCACAAGGAGGTGGTCGCGTGGGTACGTACATCGTCAGACGCCTGCTCCAGATGATCCCCGTGATCATCGGGGCGACGTTCTTGATCTTCTCGCTCGTGTATGCGCTCCCCGGCGAGCCGTGGGAAGGCCGATGCGGTGAACGGCCGTGTTCGGACGCCTACATCGCGAAGTTCAAGCAGGACTACCACCTGGACGAATCGCTGCCGGTGCAGTACGGCTTCTACCTCCTCCGGCTCGTCCAAGGAGACTTGGGCACCAACTTCTACAACAACCGAGTGGTCGACGAACTGGCCGCTCGGTACCCGACCACGATCAAGTTGGCCATTTTGGCCCTGCTGTTCCAGATCGTCATTGGCATCGGCGCTGGCCTCGTGGCGGGTATCCGCCGTGGAACCTTCATCGACTCGCTCGTGACGGTAGCGACCCTGGTGGTCATCTCGATTCCCGTGTTCGTCATCGGTTCGATGGCCCAGTTCGGCATTCTGAAGTTCGACCTCAACAGCATCTTCCCGGTGACAGCCAGTCAAGGGACCTGGCAACAGTTGCTCGTACCCGGCATGGTGCTGGGCTCGCTGTCGGTGGCCTACTCGGCGCGTCTGACTCGGACCAACCTGGTCGAGAACCTTCGCGCGGACTACGTCCGGACAGCGAAGGCGAAAGGGTTGAGCGCGGCCCGTACCATCGGTGTCCACGCCTTGCGAAACTCGATGATCCCGGTCATCACCTTCATCGGGTACGACATCGGCTCACTGATGGGCGGAGCCATCGTCACCGAACGTATCTTCAACATCAACGGGATCGGCGGCTTCATCTACCGCAGCATCAACCAGCTCGACGGCGTGTCTGTCGTCGGAGCCGTGACCGTCTTGGTCCTGATCTACCTGCTGGCCAACCTCGTCGTCGACGTGATGTACGGCGTACTCGATCCGAGGATCAGCCATGACTGACAGGCCCGTCGAACCTCAGGTGGCAGAACTCTCTGCGACGGCCGAGCTGGCCCTGGACGCTTCCGCACCTGCCCCCGCCGCGCAGGACAAGGCACGGTCTCTGTGGTCCGATGCCTGGGGGGAGATGCGTCGTCGCCCACTGTTTTGGGTGTCGGTCGTCCTCATCGTGCTCGTGCTGCTCATGGCCGCGGTACCGCAGCTATTCACGAACCAGGATCCCGGCTACTGCGTGCTGGCCAATTCCCGGCAGCCACCGAGCGCCCAGCACTGGTTCGGGCTCGACCTACAGGGCTGCGACGTCTACGCCCGGACGGTGTACGGCGCACGCTCGTCGGTCCTGGTCGGGGTGCTGACCACGCTGGTGACGACGTTGGTCGGCGGCATCGTCGGCACGATCTCGGCCTTCTACGGGGGATGGGTGGACACGATCCTGTCCCGAGTCGGGGAGATCTTCTTCGCGATCCCGACGTTGCTGGGCGGCATCGTGATCATGTACTCGATCCCCAGCACACTGCAGACGCCGTACATGGTGGTCGTGCTCAAGGTCGTGTTCGCCCTGTCGGTGCTCGGCTGGCCCAGCCTGGCCCGGATCATGAGATCGAGCGTGTTGCAGGTCAAGCCGAACGAGTACGTCCAAGCCGCACGAGCTCTCGGGGCGAATCCCGCGCGGATCATCGTCAGCCACATCGTCCCCAACGCCCTGGCGCCGGTGATTGTGGTCGCGACGATCAACCTCGGCGTCTACATCGCCGCCGAGGCCACACTGTCCTTCCTGGGCATCGGCCTACAACCTCCCGCCATCAGCTGGGGCATCGCCATCTCGGAGGCGTCTGGCCTCGGTTACATCGTCGCCGCACCGCACATGTTGTTGTTCCCGTCCCTGTTCCTGTCCCTGACCGTGCTGGCATTCATCATGCTCGGCGAGGTCGTGCGGGACGCTCTCGATCCGAAGCTGCGGTGAGATGACGACCACCGAAATCATGGACTCCGCCGGCGTGTGGCAGCCCGTCGACGGCCGACTCCTGGAGGTCGAGGACCTGCAGGTCGAGTTCCGGACCCGCGACGGCGTGGCCAAAGCGATCAACAAGGCGTCGTTCACGCTGGATCAAGGGGAAACACTCGCGATCCTCGGTGAGTCCGGATCTGGCAAGTCGGTGACCGCCCAGGCCATCATGGGCATCCTCGATACGCCTCCTGGGTACGTCACGGGCGGCTCCGTGCGCTACTGCGGCACGGAACTGCTGACGATGCCTGAGGACCAGCGGCGCAAGATCCGCGGCGCGGAGATCTCGATGATCTTCCAGGACGCGCTCAGTGCGCTGAATCCTGTGTTCCCGGTTGGGTGGCAGATCGCCGAGATGTTTCGGGTTCACCGGGGGCTCAACAAGTCCGACGCCCGGGATCGTGCTATTCAGCTCATGCAGCGGGTGAAGATCCCGGCCGCCAAGGAACGGGTCGACAACTACCCGCACCAGTTTTCCGGCGGGATGCGGCAACGGATCATGATCGCCATGGCCATCGCGCTCGACCCGGCGGTCCTCATCGCCGACGAACCGACCACCGCGCTCGACGTCACCGTCCAGGCCCAGATCATGAGCCTGCTCGAAGACCTCCAGGCGGAACGGAAGATGGGACTCATCCTGATCACCCACGATCTGGGTGTGGTCGCCGACGTCGCCGATCGGATCGCGGTTATGTACGCCGGCAGAATCGTCGAACTGGCCGACGTGTACGACCTCTACCGCAAGCCGGCTCACCCGTACACGAAAGGTTTGCTGGATTCGATTCCGCGCTTGGACCAGAAGGGGCACGAGCTCAATGCGATCGGCGGGTTGCCGCCGAACCTGACCCGGATCCCACCGGGGTGCCCGTTCAACCCGCGGTGTCACTACGCCCAGGACGTCTGCCGTACGGGCGCACCCCCGCCCCTGCTCGAGGTCGGCGATCGGCGCTGGGCGGCGTGTCATTTCAGCCAGGAGGTGCTCGCCGGTGAGTGACGTCGTTCTGCGAGCCGAAGGGCTCGTCAAGCACTACCCGATCAAAGGCGGCGTGCTGCGCCGTACCGTCGGGCACGTCCGAGCGGTCGACGGGGTCTCGTTCGAGCTCAAGCGGGGCGAAACGCTCGGGGTCGTCGGGGAGTCGGGTTGCGGCAAGTCGACCCTGGGCCGACTCCTCATGCGGCTGGAAGAACCGACCGCCGGATCGCTCGATTTCGACGGGATCGACATGTACGCCCAACGAGGCGGTGACATGCGGCGTCTGCGTCGCGACATCCAGATCGTGTTCCAGGACCCCTACACCTCCCTGAACCCTCGCAAGACCGTGGGCGACATCGTCGGCGAGCCGTACGAGATCCATCCCGACGTCGTGCCGAAAGAAGGGCGGCGCAAGCGGGTCCAGGAACTCCTCGATCTGGTGGGCCTCAACCCCGAGCACATCAACCGGTACCCACACCAGTTCTCCGGCGGTCAGAGGCAGCGGATCGGCATCGCCCGCGGCATCGCGCTCAACCCGAAGGTGCTGATCTGCGACGAGCCGGTCTCGGCGCTCGACGTGTCCGTGCAGGCGCAGGTGGTCAACCTCCTGGAGGAGTTGCAGAACGAACTCGGGTTGTCGTACGTCTTCATCGCCCACGACTTGGCGGTGGTACGGCACATCTCCGATCGGGTCGCGGTCATGTATCTCGGCAAGATCGTCGAACTCGGCGACGAAGACCAGATCTACAGCCACCCGACTCATCCGTACACCCAAGCGCTCCTGTCCGCCGTCCCCGTACCCGATCCGACGACCCGCGGCAAACGCGACCAGATCATGCTGACCGGTGACGTGCCGAGTCCGGCGAATCCGCCGTCCGGCTGCCGGTTCCATACCCGATGCTGGAAGGCCCAGGACGTGTGCTCGGTGTCCGAACCGGAGTTGATCGATCGTCCCGACGGAGTCTCGAGCCATCGGTCGGCCTGTCATTTCGCGGCTGCTCGTGACGTGCTTGCCTGATCGAACGCCCTGATCGCAGCGCCGGTACGGCTTCCTCGGCCGGGCCCGGACCCGCGCGCGATGGCCGTGCGAGTTTCTTGAAACGTCCATCATCGGGGTACCGTGGTGGGGTTCATCCCACTTTTCCGACGAGGTGCCGTGTGACCGACGCCCCATCCGACAAGCCTGTCCCGACTCCTTCCCGGGGGCCCGACGAGACGCTAGTCCTGCCCTCCGAAGGTCCCGAGACCCTGTCGGACGACCTTGCGCAGCAGCCGGAGCCTCCCGCCGACAAGCGGCGACGCCGCTGGCCGCTCGTGTCCGGCCTCGCAGCGTTGGTGCTGGTCGGTGGCGCCTACGTAGCCGGGTACGTCGCTGCCGGCGACACAGTGCCGCGCAACGCGACGGTGTCGAACATCAAGCTCGGCGGCTTGACGAGAGCCACCGCGATCGACGCCGTGAAGGCGGGTCTGGCCGACCAGGCTGTCGCCCCGCTGACCCTCACCGTCGAGGCCAAGAGCGCGACGATCACGCCTGAATCGGCCGGATTGTCGCTCGACGCGGAGAAGACCGTCGACGCCACCGGCGTGGGCCGCAGCTGGTCGCCGGTCCATATCTGGCGAGTCTTGACCGGCGGCGGAACGGTCGACCCGGTCCCAGCGGTCGACCAGAGCGCGTTGTCGGCGGCGGTGACGACGGCCGCGGCATCCCTGGACACGACGCCGGTCAACGCCGGTATCACCTACCAAGGCGTGGAGCCGGTCAGGACCGAAGCCGTCGACGGCGTGACCGTCGACCAGCCGGGGACCGCCGAGGAGATCGTGTCGTCGTACCTCAAGCAGACCACGATCGCGGCCAAGGCTGCCATCGCCCACCCCGACATCACCACCGCCGAAGCGGACGACGCTCTGACCAAGCTGGCGAAGCCCGCCGTGGCGGCGCCCGTCGCCCTCGATTCCGGCAAGGGCAGTTTCCAGGTGTCGCCCGAGGCGATCGCCAGTGCCACCACGTTCGTCGCCAAGGACGGGGCCCTCACGCTCAATGTCGACCCGGCGAAGCTGCTCAGTTCCGCAACCAATGCGATGGCGGCGGTCCAGCTCGGCGCGCCGGTGGACGCCAAGATTGCGATCGGGGCCGACGGCAAGCCCGCCGTCACCCCGTCGAAGGACGGCCTCACCATCACCGCCGAGAAACTGGCAGCCGCTGTCGTACCTCTTCTGCCGAAACCCGCCGCTGAGCGGACCGGCACGGTCGAGGCCACGGTCGCCCAAGCCGCGTTCACGACCGAAGCCGCGCAGAAGCTCGGCGTGAAGGAGGTGACGGGCGAGTTCACGACGTACTGGCCGCACGCCGCCTATCGCAACACGAACATCGGCAAGGCCGCCTCGACGGTCAACGGCACCCTGCTCAAGCCGGGGGAGACGTTCAGCCTCAACCAGATCCTCGGCCCGAGGACAGCAGAGCGCGGGTACGTCGACGGGTACGTCATCCAGGGCGGCGCGCTGGTGAAGGAGACCGGCGG